>JAHWKJ010000032.1 GCA_019347905.1 Planctomycetota bacterium | reverse complement strand
TTCGCCCCCTCAACCCTCAACCCTCAACCCTCAACCCTCCATGCCCGAATCCGCCGAACCGTCTGCCGACGCATCGCATGCCGACATCGGCGTCGTCTGCGCGCTCGCCCGCGAGACTGGGGCCCTGCTCGACCGCTGCGAGAAGGTGAGAAAGTACACGGGCGGGCAGTTCGTGTTCCGCGGCGGACGTTACGACGATATCCGCCTGGCCATTGTTGAAAGCGGCCTCGGCTTCGCCCGCGCCCGCCGCGCCACGCAGGCGCTGATCGACGCACACACGCCGCCTTGGGTACTTTCGTGCGGGTTTTCCGGCGCGCTCCGGCCGGAAATGAAGGTGGGCGATATTGTCGTGGCCGATTCGATCGTCGACACGCACGGACAGTCGCTGACACTGGAAATGAGCATGCCCACGGAAGGCCGTTCCGGTCTGCACTGCGGGCGGCTTGTCACGTCCGACGAAATGGTCCGCACGGTGCGCGAGAAGCAGGAGCTGGCCGAGCGCTACGATGCGATCGCCGTCGATATGGAAAGCCTCGCCGTCGCGCAGGTCTGCCGCGACACGGGCACGCGATTTCTCGCCATCCGCGTCATCAGCGACGATCTCTCGGCCGATTTGCCGCCGGAAGTCCTCACCGTCTTCGGCGGCACCGGCAGCGTGCGGTTCGGTGCGGTGGTCGGCTCGATCTGGAAGCGGTTCGGCAGCATCAAGGACCTGTGGCGGCTGCGCGAACAGGCCAACGAAGCCGCCAAACGCCTGGCGACCTTCCTGGACGGCGTACTGGTGCAATTGCACAAGGCGGGGGGAAAGCCTGAAGCGGAGCCGAAGGCCGACTAATCTACAACGCAAAGACGCAGAGGTCGCAGAGCCGCGCAAAGGATTCAACAAGAGGGGCTTCCGGAACTCTTTGCGAACCTCTGCGTTCTTGGCGCCTTTGCGTTGATCGGCTTCCTTACCTGGCAGAACTCGTTCTAGCCTCCGGCTGCGACAGTGCGGATGTACTGGATCGCCCGCGCTGCGTCGCCGGGTTTGTCGTCGCCGGTGGTGCGGTCGGCGGTGAGCCAGCCGGCGTAGCCTGCCTCGTCGAGCAGCGCGAGCAGCTCATCCCAGGCGACTTCGCCGCGGCCGACGGCGACTTCCACGCCGCCGTCCATTTCGCGCAAGGCGTCCCGCACCGTCACGTGCTCGACGAAACTGTGCAGGCGGCGGAAGGCGGCGGCGGGCTCACTGCCCGAGAGCAGAAATGTGGCTGGGTCGAAGTTGACTCCGATGGGCCCTTCGGTGACGGCTTCGAGCAGCGTCGCCAGCAGCTCGAGATCGTCGCGCCCGGCGGTGACGGCGGGGATGACGCCCACGCGGTTGCCGTGCCGCGCCAGGTCGTTCAGCACGTCGCGCAGGTTCTGCCAGGACTGCGACGCCGTATCTTCGGGAACGCGACCGGGACGGATGTTGAGGACTTTCAGACCGAGGTCCCAGGCAAGCTGCATGGCGGCCTTCGTGCCTGCGATGCGGCCTTCCAGTTCGGTGGGATCGTAATAGGCGCGGCGCGTGGGAAACGCGGCCGAACCTGCCACGAGGCCCACTTCATCGAGAGCGTGCAGAAGCTGCCGGCGGCCGGTGCTCGACAGGTCGCCCGCCGTCACCTCGTTCCGCAGATCGAACTGCACGCCATCGGCGCGGGCATCGGCGGCGGCGCGAATGGCGGCCTTCAGCGGCAGGCCATAGAGCCGGGTGGGAATCGCCAGACGAATGCGTCGCATGCTGTTCTCCGTACTACAAACGTCCAAAAGTTTTGTCGCTTGCGCAAATTATTGAAGCCCGCGTCGAAGTCGGATTTGAACAGGAGCAAACGAAGGAAACGGAGCAGGCCGGTCTACTTTCTCTCGCGGTTGCGAATTTCCAGCGCGACCGAAGCCCACGGATCGGTATCCGCGGGAGCGTCGCTCGCCAACGTGAGCACGATGCAAAGCCGGTTCCGCGGCGCAAGCCTGTCGGTCACGTCGAATTCGCCGGCGGCTGCCGCGTTCGCCAGTTCCCCCAGAGGCTGATCGTTGATCGCAGCCACCGCCCGCCCGCCGACGCCTTCCAGCACCACGAACACGCGCTCGTCGGCCGAGAGATTGGTTGGGCAATGAAACCAGCGAGTGAACCGCACCGTACCTGTAACGGGGCCGAATAGTTCGTGCCACGACGCCGGCAGCTTTACACGGCCGGATGTGGGCTGCGCGGGATCACGCTCGCCGCCGATCCACTCGTAGTCCCAGGGTCCTCGGAGCTGGATGCGGTGCGCCGGCATCGAAAAGTCGCCGCAGGTGGCTGGACAGTTGGGGGGGAATGCGCAAATGGCGGCGGCATCCGGCTTCCTGTCCACCTTGCCCCACACATACATCCCACAGCGAAACGAACACTCTCGCCCGCCACAGGCCGTTTCGCTGCGAACCACGCTAGTTTCTCAACTGCTAACGGGTTATACTTTTCCCGCCGCGTCAATGGAATGTGGAGTCTCCGGAGCGAGACTCCAGCGTCCCCGATCTGCCGCAGCCAGGATGTGCTGCGGCCCATGAACGATTCGTGGCCACGGGAAACCGGTTGCGGTACGTGCTGCGCGCCGGTTGCTCTCTGCAGGATTGGAGAGTCATGGAACAAGGTTCCCCCCACTTTCCCCTCGACAGTTTCGAGACTTCCCGGTCGCCCGACGGCGCCCCCGCCGGCGGCCATGGCGGCGTTGCGCTCGCGCGGAAGACTCGGGCTGTTGCCGAAAAGAGCGCCGGCAAGTTGTTTCGCGGCAGCCGCAGGACGAACTCTCTGCTCGGCGTGCAGATTGTCGCCAGCGGGGCTTACGTCCCCGACCGCATCGTCACCAACGCCGAACTGGAGGCCAGCTACGGCTTCGAGCCGGGATGGATCGAGCAGCGCTCGGGCATCATCGAGCGTCGCTACGCACCGGAGGGCCAGGCGACCAGCGATCTGTGTGTCGAGGCCGCCCGCCGCGCGATCCGCGCCGGCCGCGTCGATCCCGAGGACATCGACCTGGTGATCGTCGGCACGTTCACTCCGGACTATGCCTGCCCCTCAACGGCCTGCCTGGTGCAGGATCGCCTGGGCCTCGATGCGCCGGCCGTCGATGTGCAGGCGGCGTGCTCCGGCTTCGTGTACGCCCTCGTCACCGCCGCCCAGTACGTGGCCACCGGCAACAGCCGGCTGGCGCTGGTCATCGGCGGCGATACGAACAGCCGCATCGTCGATCCGCACGATCAGCGGACGGCGCCGCTGTTCGGCGACGGCGCGGGGGCGGTGCTGCTGGCCCGCGGCGAACCACACCAGGGCCTCTTGTGCTACCAGATGGGGGCCGACGGCGGCGGGGCGCCGTTGCTCAACATGCCCTGCGGCGGCACGAGGCATCCGGCCACGGTGGAACGCATTGCCGCCGGCCATCACTTCATGCAGATGGACGGCCGCAGCGTCTTCAAGTGGGCCGTGCAGGCGCTGGTCGAGACGATCGAGCTGGTGCTGGAAAAGTCCGGCATGGGCGCCCACGACGTGGCCTTGTACCTGCTCCATCAGGCGAACCAGCGGATCATCAGCTACGCCATGGAGCAACTGGGCGTGCCGGCGTCGAAGGTGTTCGTCAACCTGCAGCACTACGGCAACACCTCGGCGGCGTCGATTCCGCTCGCGCTCGACGAGGCGTTCCGCGAAGACCGCATCCAGCGCGGCGACACGCTGCTGTTCAGCGGCTTCGGCGGCGGCCTGACGTGGGGCACGGGCCTGTTCCGCTGGTAAGCGCCAACGATTAGTGTTTAGCCGCGTCCCAACGGGACGCGCGGCCCGCTGGGCCGCGGCTAAACGTGCTCGAGCGACGTTCCAGCCGGCTGACCTCTTTCTCGGCGCCCGGCGCGGTTGCTACAATCGAGGGCCGCGCCGACGGCCGTTCCCCAGGGTGCGGCGGCGCGTGTTCTGCCTGAATGCCCTCGACTTCTGTGTGGCCCCGGCATGCGATATATCGTCCGTTTCGGCTCGACCCGACAGGTCGCCGAGTTCACCGTCAAAAGTTCGGAACACTATCGGCGCTCCGACGAGGTGATCGTCCGCAGCGACCGCGGCGTCGAATGGGGCGAGGTCCTCTGCGACGCCAGCGAACGCACGCGCGAATGGCTGGGCCATAACGACGCCCGCGGACGGATCCTGCGGCTGGCTTCCGAGGAAGATTACCAGAAGCGCGAGGAATTGCTTTCGACGGAGGGCGATCGCTTTGATGGCTGCGCCGCGATGATTGCCGAGCACCGCCTGCAGATGCAGCTCGTCGATGTCGAGCAGATTCTGGGCGGCGAGCGGCTGATCTTCTACTACCTGGCCGAAAACCGCGTCGACTTCCGCGAGCTGGTCAAGGATCTTGCCAAGCGCTTCAAGACGCGGATCGAAATGCGGCAGATCGGCGTCCGCGACGAGGCGCGGCTGCTGGCCGACTACGGCGACTGCGGCAAGCCCGTGTGCTGCAACACGCACCTGCACGAGATGCCGCCCGTCTCGATGAAGATGGCCAAGATCCAGAAGGCCACGCTCGACCCCACCAAGATCTCCGGCCGCTGCGGGCGGCTGAAGTGCTGCCTCCGCTACGAGTACGACACGTACGAAGAGTACCGCCGCGAGCTGCCGCGGGTGGGGGCAACGGTGGTGACGAAGCAGGGCCAGGGCCGCGTCGTGGCCCAGGAGATTCTGGCCCGCAAAGTGATCGTGGCCTATGAAGGCCACCGCCGCGTACTGACCGACGAGGGGGAGATCCTCACGGTCATCAAGAAAGGCGGCGGCGGCGGATGAGGGGGCGACAAGGTGAGGGGTGACCGCTGGCGCTACGCTCGGCTGACCCAACCATAGCCGCCCTTTGGGGAGTCTCCACGCACTAGCCCCTGCCCCGTCACCCCGTCATCCCGTCACCCCGTCACCCCGTCACCTTGTCACCCCGTCACCTTGTCACCTTGTCACCCCGTCACCTTGTCACCTTGTCACCTTGTCATTCCCACGGAGAGTGACTCGTGAAGATCGCGATGATCGGCACCGGCTACGTCGGCCTGGTGACCGGGACATGCTTCGCCGAGAGCGGTAACGATGTCGTGTGCATCGACGTCGATCGCGAGAAGGTCGAGCGGCTCGATCGCGGCGAGATTCCTATTTATGAGCCAGGGCTGGAGGAGCTCGTCGAGCGGAACGTCCGCGCCCGGCGGTTGCGGTTCTCGACCGACTATGAGCAGTTGGCGGGCGTGCGGGTGGTGTTTATCTGTGTCGGCACGCCGCAGAGCGACGACGGCCGCGCCGATCTACGCTACGTTCAGGAATGCTCGCGGCAGATGGCGCCGCACCTTCGCGAGGGCGCCATCGTCGTCGTTAAGAGCACTGTGCCCGTGGGCACGAACCGCAAGGTGGCCGGCTGGATTCGCGAACTGACCGACCGCCGCATCGAGTTCGCCTCGAACCCCGAGTTCCTCAAGGAGGGGGCGGCCATCGAGGACTTCACGCGGCCGGACCGCGTTGTCGTAGGCGTCGACAAGCCCGAGGTCACGGAGACGCTGCGGCCCTTATATAAGCCCTTCCTGCGAACGGAAAACCCGTTTCTGGTGATGGGCATCGAGAGCGCGGAGATGACCAAATACGTCGCCAATTGTCTGCTGGCGACGAAGATCAGCTTCATCAACGAGATGGCCAACCTCTGCGAACGCGTGGGGGCCGATATCAACGACGTCCGCCGCGGCATCGGCCACGATCGGCGGATCGGCTTCGCTTTCCTGTTTCCCGGCGTGGGCTACGGCGGCTCGTGCTTTCCCAAGGACGTGCGGGCCCTCGTGTGGCTGGCCGAAGAGCACGGCCTCGAAATGCGGATGATCCGGTCGGTCGACGAAGTCAACAACCGTCAGAAGGAAGTGCTGTTCGAGAAGCTTCACCGGTACTTTGACGGCCACCTCGCCGGCCGCACGATCGCGCTGTGGGGGCTGGCGTTCAAGCCCCGCACCGACGATATCCGCGAGGCGCCTTCGCTGGTCTTGATCGACAAGCTGCTGGATGCCGGCGCGAAGGTGCGGGTGCACGACCCGATTGCCGAAGCCAACGTCCGCCGGCTGTACGGCAACAAGCTCGCGTACTGCGACGACCGCTACCACGTGCTCGACGGGGCCGACGCGCTCGCAATCGTCACCGAATGGAACGAGTTCCGCAACCCGGACTTCGACTACATGAAGAGCCGCATGCACTCCCCCGTCATCTTCGACGGCCGCAACCTGTACGACCCGGCGCGGATGAAGGAAGCGGGTTTCACGTACAGTGGGATTGGCCTGAAGTGCTCCGACTGATCTCAATGCACCAGCAGGAAGTCCTTGCTGTTGAGTAGCGCCCACGCCAGGTCCTGTGCGGCTTCGGACCGCTTCTCGGTGTAGGAGGCGAGGAACTTGCGGCCCAGGGCGCGTTCCTCCTCGCTCGGCCGGCGGGACAGCATCCACAGGTACAGCTCTTCGATCAGGGCGTCGTCGTCGGTCTTCTCGCGGACGAGCTGCGCGATGCGGCCGCCGGGGTTCGCCAGCCGTCCCAGGATTGTCTCGCCGTTGATGAAGTGCAGCGCCTGCCGCGTGTTCGACTCGTTGTCGCGCTCGCATTCGCAGGCTTCCATCCGCTGCGGCTTGCCGAACAGGTCGAGAAAGTCGCTGTTCACGTTGGCATCCGGAAGCTGCGCGGCCCGGAAGCCACCGGGAGCGCCGCCGAAGTTCTCCCGCACGCCGGTTGCCTGCACCAGCGAATCCAGCAGCGCCTCGGCCGGAATCCGCCGCGGAATGGCATGCGAGAAGTTCTGCTCGTCGAAGCGATTCGAATCATTCGGCACGCACGTCCGCTGGTAGGTGGCCGAGGTGACGATTATCCGCATCAGGTGCCGAACGTCGAAGTCGTGCTGCACAAAGTCGGCCGTCAGCGCATCCAGCAGGGCGGGATTGATGGGTGGGTTCGTGCTGCGCAAATCATCGACCGGCTCGACGATCCCGCGGTGGAAGAAGTAGCTCCAGATGCGGTTGGCCATGCTGCGCGCGAAGAACGGGTTCTCCGGCGCGGTGAGCCAGTTGACATACACGGCGCGGCGGTCGCTGCCGGCGGCGATTTGTGGTTCAGCGCCGCCCAGAAACCGCGGCGGCTGCGGAGCGCCGGTGCGCGGGTTGCCGGCGTAGCCCGCGGCGGCGTTCACCGCGATCAGCTTCGTATTGCCGATGCGGGCGAACCGCGGGTCCTGCCGCGCACCGACCTGGTTGAAGAAGCTCGCCAGTCCGTAGTAATCGCCCTGCGTCCAGTTCTCCAGCGGATGCGGGTGGCAGCGGGCGCACAGCATGCGAATGCCGCAGAACACCTGCGTCGTCCGCTCCAGCGTGTCGTTGGTGTCTTTGCTGATGGCGAAGTACACGGCGGCGGGGTCGTCGAGGATTCCGCCCCGCGAAGTGAGTAATTCGCGCACCATGACGTCGAGCGGCTTGTTCGACGCGACGGCCGAGCGGATCCACTCGCGGAAGGCGTACACCGAGGGCTGGCTCACCGAGTTCCGTGAGTTCTCAAACAAGTCGCCCCACTTGAGCGACCAGTGGTCCACGAACTCCGGCCGCTGGAAGAGTGCGTCGATCGTCTTCGTGCGTTTGTCCGGCGATGTGTCGGCGAGAAACGCCCGCACCTCGTCCGGCGTCGGCTGTACGCCTACAGAATCGAGGAACACGCGGCGGAGAAACTCCTCGTCGCCGGCCGGCGGCGAGGGAGCGATCTTCAGGTCGTTCAGCTTCTGAATGACGAAGCGGTCGATGAATGGAGTATCGGGCACGGGAGCGGGTGGAAAGCCAGGGGAGGGCCGCAAAACGATGACCGACGTGGTCGCGAACTTCCGCTCGAACCGGGCCACGATCGCGGTCTCGCCGAAGTCGCCGGCCGTCAGCACGCCGCGGTCGTCCACGGTGGCGAACTGCTCGCTGTTCGCGGAGAAGATACTCAAGCGCGTGGCATCGCGGGTCGTGCCGTCGCTGTACTCGGCGATGAGCTGCACCCGGTGCTTTGCCCCCGGCTCCAGGACGAGCTTCTCCGGCACCGTTCGCACGCGCACGACACGGGCCGGATCTTCGATGTCGCCAGGCGCGCCCTGTTGCAGCCAGTTCAGCAGAAATTGGTGCTCCAGGCTGCCGCGGGCGAAGCGCGCCCCGCCCTGGTGCGGCACATCGAGCAACGGCTTGGCGACGAGCAGGCTCTTCTCGGGCTGCAGCCGGTCGATGCGGCGGCCGAGGCTCTCGTGCTTGATCGCCGGGAAATCCAGTTCCGGATCCGACCCTCGCAGCGAGAGCTTAAAGCCGTTCTTTCCCAGCGAATAGCCGTGGCACGCGCCCGTGTTGCAGCCCGCCTTCGACAACACCGGCATCACCTCGTGCCGAAAGCTGTAGGACCGCTCCGCCGGCGGCAGCTCGACCTTCACCGGCACGCGCGTGGAGTGCCCGCCGAGCGTGACGACGAGCGTGGTTTCGCCGTTGGCGAGCGGCCGCACCCAGCCGTCGGCTTCGACGGCGGCGACGTTGGGATTCTCGATGGCGAACGTCGCCTCGCCGGTGCGATCGACTGTATAGCCCTCGGGCGGGGTGACGGAGACAACGAGCGAGTGCGGCTGCCGGCGATGCCGCAGATGAATCGCTGCCGGCTCGACGCGAACGGACACGGCGGCGTTGGGAGCGGCCGCCGCATCGTCCGCGACCGAGCGCGCATGGGTAGATGCGAGGACGATCGTCAGCACGACAGCGCACCCAACCGCACGACCGTGGTGCCGCTTTCTTTCAGCCGCGGGAGCGGCGACAGACCATAGCCCACGGCGCCAGCCGTGGGGAACGATGGCCAATGGTGCGATAGCCCCGGCAGGGGCGACAGAATAGGCGCGGCCTTCTGTCGCCCCTCCCGGGGCTTTGCGCTTGTTCGCACGTCTTCCCCACGGCTCGCGCCGTGGGCTACGGTCTGTCGCCGCTGCCGCGGCTGATCGCCGGCGAACTTGCTGCTTGTCGGGAATTGCGGGACTCATCGGTACTCGGCTTCTATCAATTGGCTGATTGTGCTGCCGATGCGCTGAGAGCAAACGTCAGCTCAATGACGTTGCTGCGGACCTTGACGTTTGCCTGCTGCGGATTCGGGGCGGTCGTGGCGACGAGTTTCGCGGTGACCTCGCGCGGCTGAAAGTTCGCGGGGAACGTGACGGGAATCTCGAACGCGGTTGCGTCCGCCTTTACGGTCGCCGGCACGGCCGCCACGCCGCCCGGCAGGTCCTCCAGCGCGAGGGCCACGTCACCCGTGAAGGCGCCGCGGCGAACGACGCTTCCAGTTATCTTCAACATCAGCGGCGTTTTCGGATCGATGACGGCTTCGATCTTCGGCGGGCCGGTCAGCTCGATGCCGACGGGGTTGACGACCCGCAGCCGCCGCGGCGGCGTGAACGCCGTGGCCAGCACCGTCTGCTTGTCCTTCGAGAGCAGCTCCGCCCGCAGGGCGATGTCGTACACGGGGCCGGCCAGCTCCGGCGGGACGATGAGGGCAAGCTCGCCGTCGGTCTTGTCCGGCGCGATCTCGACGGCGGCTTCCGCACGCAGGGCCTTGTTGGGGTCGGGCTGGTTGTTGGCCAGGAGCGGCGTGTTTTGGCTGGTGATCAGCGCCAGCCGCACCGGCGTTGCCTCGCCTTCCGGCCGCATCACACGGACCGGCAGCGGCAGCTTGCCCGCCAGCACCAGCGCGGCGTCCGACGGCGACTCGCCCCACTCGATGCGAAACGCGGTCGGCGTGCCGCGCGCCAGCGCGACGTCGCTCGCCAGCCACGGCTGCAGCGTGGCGAGCGGATGACCCGCGACCTCGGCAATGCGCTGCAGTCCGCCCTCCTCGGCAGTGCCGAGAAACTGCACCAGCGCCGCGGCCGACGCACCTGGCTGCGCTGCGACGTTGAGCAGCACGCCTTCCGCGCCCGCCGCAATCTCCAGCGGCTCGACTGTCATCCCCGGCGGCAGACCTTCGGGCGACAGGGTGATCGGGCCATCGAAGCCCGCCCGCTCCACATGCAGGGGCAGGAGGCCGAATCCGTCGGACGCGACTGTGAGCCGGTCCTGCGGTGTGAACAGACGGAAGTGTGGCTTCCTCGGCCCGGCATCCATCTGTTCCACCAGCAGCCGGTACACGCACCGCGGCCCGCCGCGCCCATGGAGGTCGCTGACGGCGACGATGGCCGCGGCGACGTTCGCCGGCACTGCGTACTCCAGCACGGTGTCGGTCGTCTCCGGCCCATCTTCGCCGCGGGCGAGCTGCGCCCCTTCGTCGTTCCGTAGAACGAGGACGGAATCGAGCGGCGAGCCGCGGCGCTCGGCGATGATCTCAAACTTCAATCGCATCCCCGGCGAGACGGCGAGGCGGTAGCGGTCTTCTTCGCCGTCGGCCGCGATCCGGCCGCTGACGGCGACGGGGATCGCCGGCAGCACCTGCGGAGCCTCACCGGCGGGCTGCTCGACGACCTCAGGCAGATCCACCACGCGAACGGCTGGACGTAAACCGCTGGCTGTGCTCGGGTCCGGCCAGTCGAGCGGCAGCCACGCCGTCATCACGTCAGCATTCGCCGCAGCGGCCCCGACTCCGTTGCCGAGGATCTCGACCGGCTGCGTCTTGCCGCGTTCAACAACGGCCGGAAAAACTTGGTCGGCATACGCCCACGTGCCGATCTTCAGCCGGAAGTGGTTCGGATTCTGCGCCGCGTACTCCGCGTCGTGCAGCGCGACGGTGTAGGTGTCGTCGGCGGGCAGCGTCACCTTCAGCCGGCAATCGCCGAACAGCGTGGGCGTGGGCCACGCCCACCCAAGCTGCAGCCGACGCGAGTCGTACACATGCAGCACCGGCCGCAGAGCGCCGGCCAGCTGCTGCGCTTCGACCTCGATCGTGACCTCCTGGCCCGCCTTGCCGTCGAAAGTGGTTTCCACAATCGCGCTGCCGGCAACAGTGCCGTGCACCGCGGCCGGCAGCGTTTCGACCTTCGCCGCGACCGGCACCTGCGGCAGTCGGTCCACGCCAATCACGATCGGCGCCGAGACGCCCGACATCGAAACGACCCGCAGCGGATACATGCCGGGCACGACATCCTCGCCCAGCGTCACGTCGAGCACGATCCGGTTCGACTGCGGCGGTGGATCGCTTTTCAGCTCGACTTTTGCGATGGGGAACGCTGCCAGGAGGCGCGGCTCAGGGACGAGGTTGCTCCCGTCAACGGTCAGCGTGGTCGTCGCGCCGATCCGCAGGCCGCGAATGCTGACGGCGCGAATCGCCGGTTCGGCTGCGATGGCCGTCCCACCGACGACAACAGTCAACCACGCGCTCGCGCACAGCAACCAGCGGTGTGAAATGTGTACCCGAGAAGAAATCATGCAGGCGGCTCAGAACAGCCACGGGATCGGCTCGGCCTCGACGAGGCGGATCGGCCGCTCACCCGGACCGGGCATCATTGTCGTGTCGAGATCGATGCCCATGCCGTGGTAGATCGACGCGAGCACCTGCGGCGGCTCGATGGGCTTGTCGGCCGGGGCCGCGCCCGTCTTATCCGTCGAGCCGATCACCTGACCGCCGCGGATGCTGCCGCCGCACAGGAAGTTCGTCCACGCCTGCGGCCAGTGGTCGCGGCCGCCGCGGGCGTTGAGCTGCGGCGTGCGGCCCATTTCGCTCAACACCGCCACCACCGTCTCTTCCAGGAGGCCCCGCTGCTCCAGGTCCTCGATGAGCGCCGTGAACGCCCAGTCGAACTGCGGGCACAGGTGCCGCTCGTAGTCGAGGTACGTGTTGTTGAGGCTGCCGCCGTCGGCGTGCATGTCCCAGCACGAGAGGTTGAACACCGTGTCGAAGTGATTGACGGTGACGTAGCGGGCGCCGCGTTCGATCAGCCGTCGTGCCATCAGGCAGCTCTGGCCGAATGTGTTGCGGCCGTAACGATCGCGGACCTCGGGCGGCTCGTGGTCGAGCGAAAACGACGCCTTGGCCGATGGCGACGTCAACAAATCGAAGGCCCGCGAGTACGAGCTGTCGTAGGTGCGGGTGGAGCTGGACTCCGTCCGCCGTTGAAGCTCGTCGATCTCGGCCAATAACTGACGGCGAGCATTCACGCGGAATTCCGTCTGCCCCGCGGGGGGAGCGAGGTCCGCCACCTTGAAGTCCGCCGCCGCGGGATCGGAACCGAGGACGAACGGCTCGTGCCCGCTTCCCAGATGGGCGGCCGTCTGCCCATGCAGCGGCCCCGCGCCCGTGTTACCGATTTCCCCGGGGAGCAGAATGCTCGCAGGCAGTTCGCTCTTCGGCCCGAACACGCGGGAGACGACCGAGCCGACGTGCGGCTTCATCGCATCGGCCCCGAAGTCGTGGCCGGTCATCATCCACCGCTGGCCGTTCTCGTGCGTCGCCCCCGTCTTGTGGTGCAGGCTGCGGATGAGGGCCACGCGATCCATGATGCGGGCCATCAGCGGGAAGTGCTCGCAGATCTGAATGCCCGGCACATTGGTGTCGATCGGCCGGAACTTCCCGCGGACTTCGGCCGGCGCCTCGGGCTTCATGTCCCACGTATCGACCTGCCCGGGCGAGCCGACGAGAAACAGCGTGATGCAGTTGCGGATCCGCGACTTTGCCTCGTCCACCGCACCCGCGGCCTCCAGGCCCAGCAGGTTCGGGAGCGTCAGCCCCGCAAGCCCCGCGGCCCCGGCCTGCAGAAAGCTCCGCCGCGTGAAACCGTGACCGCTGCAAACCGGCACCCGGACATTTCCCACGTGCAGCATGATGGCGGACTCCGGAGGGTCGAGGGACGTTCGTAGTGACCGCCTTCAGGCGGTCTGTGGAGTGTGACAGACTGGCATGCGCGGACGTTCTGCCCTTTACGAACGCGTCACCGGCTTCGACCGCCTGAAGGCGGTCACTACGAACGCGTCACACCGTGAAGGTGACTTTGTTCGAGACGTCGATGAACTTGCTGTTTACGAATTCGCCCTTCGCGTCTTTGCGGTAATCGACGTACTTCCACATTTGGAGTACGGCTTCGTACTGGCCGGGGGCGTCGGCGGGCGGTTCGTACTCAGTGGAAGTGCGGGCGTTGGCCGTTGCGACGACTTCGCCGCCGCGCGAAACCACCCATTGCAGCCTCAGTCCCCAGTCGTTGGTGACGGGTCCGCGAATGAGCTTGCGGCCGTCGAGCCGAATCTCCGCCGCCGGCGTGCCTTCGAACTTCTGTTCCATGGCGTGCCCCCGTAGAGCAAGCAGCTTGCTTGCTCGATCAACCAGCAATTCAGACGCTCTTGTACGTTCCGCACAAGCAGGCTGCTTGTGCTACGGTGACAGTGTATCAACGGCTCTCGGAATGTTATACTTGACAAACCCACGTCTGTCCGGTAAAATCGGGGCACCTCGAACGGAGAATTCGCGATGCCCGCCAAGAACCCGCCCACCGGAACCGACGCTGACCTGAACCTCGTCTCCCTGTCGAAACTCTTTGTCGATGAGGACGCAGCCCGCGAGTTTCTGGAGTCGAAGCGGTGGCCGAACGGCCCCGTCTGCCCGCGATGCGGCTGCACCGAAGTCTACACGCTGACGCCGAAGCCTGGAAGCAAGCGGCCCGTCCGTCCTGGCGTCTACAAGTGCAAGGACTGCCGGAAGGCCGGCAAGTCATCGCAGTTCACCGTTCGCATCGGCACGATCTTCGAGGAGTCGAAGATCCCGTTGCGGAAGTGGCTGATGGCCATTCACCTGATGACCAGCAGCAAAAAGGGGATCAGCAGTCACCAGATTGCCCGCGAACTCGACATCACCGTGAAAAGCGCCTGGTTCGTCACGCACAGAGTCCGCGAGGCCATGCCGCAGGAGCCAATGGCCGGGATGCTGAAAGGCGAACTGGAAGCGGATGAAACCTACGTCGGCCCCCGCAGGCCGCGTTACAAGGGCAGCGGTAGGACCGGCCGCGGCACGTTGAAACAGCCGGTCATGGCGCTGCTCGAACGTGACGGGCGGGTTCACAGCCGGCCGGTGAGCGCGATCAATACCACTACTCTGCGGGACGAGTTCCTCAGCCTGGCATCGCGGGATTCGACGCTGTTCAGCGATGAACTGCGGATCTACGTGAAGCCGGGCCGCGAATTCTCGGGCGGCCATCATGTCGTCAAGCACAAGATCGGCGAGTACGTCCGCCGGACGCCCGGCGGCGACGTGCTGGTGACGACGAACACGGTCGAGAGCTTTTTCGCGCTGCTGAAGCGCGGCCACTATGGCATCTTCCATCTGCTGTCGAAGCGGCACCTGCACCGGTACTGCGCCGAGTTCGACTTCCGCTGGAACCATCGCAAGGTCAGCGACGGCGAGCGGATGGTGGCGGCGATCCAGTCGGCCGAAGGGAAGCGGCTGATGTACCGCGATCCACAAGGCCAGCCACCCGCATGATCTCGGAAGCGTCAAAGGAGACCCCTTGAATGCGCTTCCCGAGTTCGTAGTAGTATCCTTCTGGCGGCTCATTGCCAGTCGCCGAGAGCAGGAGCAGCCCCAGCTCCATCTGTTCGTATTGAACGGAGACGAACGCCGACGCCTTCTGCGCGAGCTGCGAGACGCCCTTGATCTTGAAGCCGACGAGATCCTGCTGCCCGTCCTCTGATCTGTAGATCGTGAGCAGATCGTCCACTCGCTGAGCGCAAGGGATTCTCTGCTCGAAGAACATCGTCAGGTAGTCGCCCTCCGGGAAGTAGTGAGGGACGGAGCGGAAGCCTCCAGCCTTGTCCCAGTTCTCCCGAAGATGCGCCCGCAGCCCTGCATCGTCCGTGGTTACTGTTGTCGCACCCATACAGGTTCTCCGAAGTCGCTGGCATAGTCCCTCGGGAAGCCCAGCCGGTGTTCGTCGGCCTCCCGAAACTCCCAGTCGAAAACGATCATCCCCCTTTCCCTGCGAACGAAGATCAGAAACAGCCTGTCAGGCGGCATCGGTTCGAGCACGCCGAAGTCGTTGTAGCGATGCGGGACATCGCTCGTGTAGCAGTAGCAGTTGTCACGGAAGCCGTCGCGCTGAAGCCCGTGGAAAACAACCGTTGGATTGACGATCCCCTGGTCGAGAAGGTCGGCGTTGTAGAACTTCCACGGCGGACCATCCACCATGAGCTTGTCGATCATGGAGTTCGTGACGTAGAATGTGCACTCGCACTCCGTCTCGTCATGGGTCAGCGGTGCACGATCAACGCTGAACGGACGAAGGTCGATGTCCATCGAGACCATAACGGTTTCCTCGTGTAAGGAACAGGATACATTGACTCTGAGAATGGGGTCAAGTCGCAAGTCTCTGGACGGCTTGCTTTTGCGAGATGCCCACGGCCGGGATCGAACCGACACGGGCTACCGCGGTCAACGGTCATAGCCCCGCAGGTTCCAAGCCTGCTGCGTCTACCAGTTCCGCCACGTGGGCAGTTCGTGCACGCGAGTGCACGAACGAAAAGAGCCGGCTCGGGGCGCAGCATCGTTTCCGCGAAGCTGCTGCCCCGGCCGGCCTTCACGCTTGACGTTTCGGTGGCGACCTGCCCACAATGCGCAGGACGCCCGTGCGGATCCGTCGCCACATTTCGACGACCTCCGTGATGGGCTTCGGGAAATCTGACCCTGGACGCTTCCGTTCCCCAACGTCGTGCGTCCGGGGTCAGTCTCGTTTCAGAATGGCTTTGGTCCGGTCTCCGTCGAGGTCGTGTACACCGTCTTGCCGTCATCCCGCGTGAATCGAAAGATCGTCCGATTCTTCAGGTCGGGGGCGTTGACGACGCCACGGACTTGTCGCACCTCAAGGCCGGTATCGTCGGCAATCTCCTGCACGGTCGCCGCGCCAAACTCAAGCCGCTCAATCACGGACTCCCTGAGAGGCCTGGCGTTTCGCGGTTGCGTCTGCGGGCGTGCCGCCTTGGCGCTGCCGTTGCGTCGAGCTACCACTAGGGCGCTCATCGCCGAGCCACCAACGTCCTCAGGCAGTTCATCGAGGTACGCCGCGATGAGATCGAGGGCTTCGACTGCGGCGCGATGCTTCGCGTCGATCAAGCCGCGCAGTTGCGAGACAAGCGTTTGAGACATGACCCGTTCCCCAACGGTGTGACAGATAAGCGGAGTCTGATCGCCAAACTGCTAACTGTCAAGCCTCTGGCACCAGAGCGAGGAGATATGTCATGGCCACCCGCCGTCAGCCACCAGTCCACATCCCGATGCCGTTCGAGCAGGCCGTCGCTGGCCTGCTCGCAGTCGATCCGCGGAAGCCAGAGGATGACATCCGCCAGCGGGCCGCAGACCTGCGGCGGAAGATCGAGCACAAGGCCGCCAACGTCGAGAAGCATCGCGCCAAGGCCGCCAGCATCGAGGGCGACGACAAGGCGGCCGTCGCGAGCCGGCGGTACTACGATGGCCTGGCTCGTCACCACGATGGCCAACGGCAGCAGCTACAGGACGAATTGAACGACCTGATCGGCCGCGGATGAGTGGTCAATCGTGCCAGCCCCCGAGCGGGAGGTCAGCCATGTGGGAAAAGTTCTTGGGATTCGTGGACTGGCTGAAGGAAGTCATCATCGTCTTGCTGGGCTTGGCGGCGATACTCCTCGGGATGCAATGTGGAACGTCAGAGCAAGCCATCGAACAGGGCAGACCACCGGGGTTCGCGCGATAAAGACGCCCGGCCGAAACCGGGCATCAGCGAGCGGCTGTCGCATTCGATTTTACTGATGCGATTGTGGGTTTGCAAAGTACAACATTCCGACGGCTCTTGATGCGTGTCGAGTGGGCGAAGCCGACTCACGAATCCTTGAGGAAGTCGATACCCACATCCGGACGAGGGGCGAAGGGGTAGTCGGTCGGCTGGTAGCTCACGCGCGACAGGTGCGGCGTCTCGATCCGCGTGCCGCCCTGGAACAGGCTCGACATCGCGGCGTCCAGTACGCCCGTGGTCAGCAGCGTACGTTCGACCGGATAGGGCGGACGGCCGGTGTGCACCAGCCGCTCGATGGCCTTCACCAGCCAGGCAAAGTGCGGGAACGGCTCCGGCTCTTTCAAGAAGAACCACGTGGCTGCGGCCTGCGGCTGATCTTTCACCTGGGCGGCGAAGCCGAAGTCGGCGACGTGGCCACTGAGCATCGCGACGGCCGCTCGCAGGCCGTCGGTGTATTCGAGCAGGTACACGGCCGCATTCGCGTGGTCGCGGCAGTTGTCTTCCACGCGGCCGGGCTTGTGCGGAATTACCTTGAGCACCGCGTCCAGCAGCTCTCTCGACCAGCGGCCTTCATCGAGCGCGCGGAACATCGAATCGCCCCGCAGCGCCTGAACGGCCGCGACGCCCGTTTCGCCGCCCTGGCGACGCTCGACCATGCACTGCAGCGTCTCGAGCGCGTGAAAGCCGTAGGACTCCAGGCCGCTGTAGCCCACGACCAGCGCTTCGGCCAGCTCGCAGCCCATTGGCAGCGACAGGGCGGGCCGGCGGTACGTGAGCGGCAGCGACGAGCCGGCCAGGAAGGGCACCTTCAACTCGCGGCTTGTGCGGTAGATCCAATCCGCCTGCGGCCAGCTATAGGCGAGATGCTTGTCGTTGAACACAGGCACAAGGCGGCCGAGTTTGCGGAACACGGCCGCCGTGTCTTCAAAGAACCGCAGCCGCGGATAGCAGTGCTGCCCCTTCACGTTGTATGGGTAATCGCCGTGCTCGCCGATCAGCAGCACGCCTTCCACGGCCAATTCGCCCCTGCCCAGCGTCAGGGCCTGTTCGATGTTCTCGACGATGGGAAACTTGTGCTTCCCGGCGAGCTGGCGGCTCAGGTCGCCTGCTGGAACCTGGTCGGTGAACAGTGACGCAACGCGCAGCGCCGGACCCGGACCACCTTTCTGGTCGTAGCCCTCGAGAATCTTGCCCACGATCACATCGGCGTGCGAGTTGTGACGGTACTCGGTGACGATGCAGGCGACCGGCTTCGGATCGTCTTGCGCCGCGGCTCCAAACGTCGCCAGCGGCAGGCCCCCAACGGCCGCCGCCGTGGCTTTGAGGAACTCTCGACGCGTGCTGCGCATGATCGGCCTCGATGAATGCGAGCGACAGGCTCTTGCTCGCGAGTCTATCGGCTCAGCGGTCGATTGCAATTCGCGGCGGCAATCGGCAGGCTGGTCGTCACTATGAAAGCGAAACCCATCCATCTGCTATTCGCGGCCGTTGCGCCGCTGCTCGCGGCCGAGGCCTCCGCGGCCGATCCGTTCGAGACCACGGTATTCACGAGCGGCGAGGGCGGCTATCACACGTACCGCATTCCCGCCCTTCTCGTCTCACCGAAAGGGACGCTGCTGGCGTTTTGCGAAGGCCGCAAGACGGGACGCGGCGACCACGGCGATCTCGACCTCGTGCTGCGGCGCTCCCGCGACGGCGGCGATACCTGGCAGCCGATGCAGCTCGTCTACGAGGAAGGCGGCGACGCGAAGATTACGATCGGCAACCCCTGTCCGGTGGTAGACGGCCGCCGCATCTGGCTGCCCTTCTGCCGCGACAACGACGACGTCTTCATCACTTACAGCGACGATGACGGCCAGACGTGGGCGGCGCCGCGCGAGATCACCGGGGACGTGAAGCGTCCGGACTGGGGCTGGTACGCGACGGGCCCGGGCGTGGGCATCCAGCTTCAGCGAGGACCGCACAAGGGACGGCTCGTCATTCCCTGCGATCACCGCCGCCGCATCGACGGCCAGGACGTCACACATTCGCACGTGTTCTTCAGCGACGATCATGGCGCGACGTGGCAGCTCGGCGGCACCGTCGCGCCGCATACCAACGAGTGCCAGCTCGTCGAGCTGGCGGACGGGTCGCTGTTGATCAATATGCGGAACTACTGGGGACGTGAGGGCGGCGACGCCTCGCGCGACAAGATGCGGGCCGTCGCCCTCAGCCGCGACGGCGGTGAAACCTGGCAGGAGCTGCGCTTCGACGAGACGCTGATCGAACCGATCTGCCAGGCCAGCCTGGTGAGCCTGCCGCCGGCGAGCGAGAACGCAAAACCGCTGCTGCTGTTCTCGAATCCCTCCTCGAAGACCACGCGGCACCGGCTGACAGTGCGGCGGAGCTCGGATGAGGGTCGCACGTGGCCGCGCTCCGGCCTGTTGCATGCCGGACCGGCGGCGTATTCATCGCTCGCGGCGCTGCCGGATGGCTCGATCGGCTGCCTCTACGAAGGCGGGGAGAAGGACGCCTACGAGCGGCTGATCTTCGCCCGCTTTCCGCTGGAGTGGCTGAAAGACGCCGAGCAACGGTAGACGTGGAGCGAGAGCTGACCCTGAATGGGTCGAGACAACAGAGGCGGGGGTTGGCGTCAGCCTACCCCCGCAGGCAAAGCCCGCGATTACATTCCTATCCCGAAGGGATTGCACAGAACTGTCGAACCCCGTTGGGGTATATGTTTCGGGGCGTGCGCCGGCTGCCGGAGGTAGGCGGCGCCAACCCCCGGCTGTGTTGTGGCAACGCCTTCGGCGTTCCGGTCAGACGCTCACGAAACGAGCCGGCGTGGAAGGCTGGCCGGCGGGCGTTGTGTGCCGGCACCTCAATCCTGCCGCTTCGCGCGTACGAATTTCGGACCCGTGCGGCCGTCGCGCTGGCACTGTTCCAGCAAAGCCGTCAGCCGCTTCACGATCTTGGGCCGCTCCAGGTACAGGTTCTTCGACTCGGCGAGATCGTTCTCGAGGTCGTAAAGCTGTCCCGATGGCTCGCCCGGCGCCGGCTGGATTCTGCGGGGTTCGCTGAAGCCGCCGGAGCCGCGGCCGAGGATCAGCTTCCACTTCCCCTGCCGGATGGCGAACAAGCCCTGAGCGGAGTGATGCACGACCGCCTCGCGAGATCG
>JAHWKJ010000442.1 GCA_019347905.1 Planctomycetota bacterium | reverse complement strand
GGGCTACCTGACCAATTACTACGAGTACCACTTCCTCTACATCAGCGGCATCCATCACGTCGAATCGCGGAACATTCAGGGCATGGCCCTGATGAAGCTGTACTTTCACCCGGGCACGGATATGGCCCAGGCGATGGCGGAGACGATCAACTACGTCAACCGCTCGCAGGCCTTCATGCCGGCGGGGACCGTTTCGCCGTTCGTGATGCGGTTCGACACCGGCAGCGTGCCGGTGGGCTATCTGGTGCTGTCGAGCGAGACGCGCTCGATCGCCGAGATCCAGGATCTGGCCCTGTTTCGCGTGCGGCCGATGTTCGCCAGCCTGCCGGGTGTCTCGGCGCCGCCGCCCTTCGGCGGCGCGCAGCGGACCGTAGTCGTGACGGTCGATCCCGAGCGGCTGCAAGCGTACCGCATGTCGCCCGAGGAGGTCATTCGCGGACTGGTCGCGGGAAACACGATCAGTCCGTCCGGGAACATTCCGGTCGGCGACAAGTATCCGATCGTGCCGGTGAATTCGGTCGTCCGCGAAGTCTCGGAGCTGGAAAGTATTCCCCTGCGCGTGGGGAGTGAACCGGTCTACGTGCGCGACGTGGCTTACGTGCGCGACACGATGGACGCGCCGCCGGGTTACGCCCTCGCCAACGGCCGCCGGGCCGTCTACATCCTGGCGACGAAGCGGGCCGAAGCGTCGACCCTGAGCGTGATCAACAACATCAAGCGGGCGCTGCCGGACATGCAGGCGGTCCTGCCGCCGGATATCAAGGTGAGCTTCCAGTTCGACCAGTCGCCCTATGTGACGCGGGCAGTCTCCGGTGTGGTGGCGGAAGGCGCGATGGGAGCGCTGCTGGTCGGCTTGATGATCCTCTTGTTCCTTCGCGACTGGCGCAGCGCCCTGGTGGTGGTGCTCAACATCCCGCTGGCGCTGATGTGCGCCGTCGTCGCGCTGTGGCTGACGGGCCAGACGATCAACCTGATGACGCTGGGCGGGTTGGCGCTGGCGATCGGCATTTTGGTAGACGAAGCGACCGTCGCCATCGAGAACATCCACGCGCACCTGGCGCGGGGCAAACCGCTGGCCGTCGCCGTCCGCGACGGCTCGGCCGAGACCGCCGTCCCGCGATTGCTGGCGATGCTGTGCATCCTGGCGGTCTTTGTGTCGTCGTTCTTCATGAAGGGGGCCGCCCAGGGGTTGTTTGTGCCGCTGTCGCTGGCCGTCGGCTTTGCGATGCTGGCCTCGTACATTTTGTCGAGCACGTTTGTGCCGGTGCTGTCGGTGTGGCTGCTGCGGCATGGCCATGGCGGTTCCAATTCCGGCGCAAGCTTCTTCGATCGCATGCGCGGCCGGTATCAGGGGTTACTGGCGAATTTCATGCGGCTGCGGGTGGGCGTCGTGGCGGTTTATTTTGTGGCCAGCGCCGCGGTGATCGGGATGGCCGGTATTTCGCTGGGGCGGGACATATTTCCGGTGGTCGACGCCGGTCAGTTCCGGCTGCGGATGCGGGCCCCCGACGGGACGCACATCGGCCGCAGCGAAGAACTGGCCAAGCAGGCCCTCGACCTCGTCGGCAAAGAAGTCGGCCCCGAAAACGTGGACCGCACCCTGGGCTACGTGGGGGCGATCCCCTCCAGCTATCCGATCAACGGCGTCTTCCAGTGGTCGCGCGGACCCGAAGAATCCATTCTCTACGTGGACCTCGACGACGAGAGCGGCATCGACATCGAACGGCTGAAAGAGCGCTTGCGCGAGAAGTTCGCCAGCGACATGCCCGGCGTTCGGTTTTCGTTCGAGCCGAGCGACATCGTCAACGAGGTGATGAGCTTCGGCTCGCCCACGCCGGTGGAGGTGGCCGTCAGCGGCCCCGACTTCGCCGCCAACCGCGCCTATGCGGAGAAGATGCACGCGGAGCTGGCGAAGGTCCCGACCTTGCGCGATTTGCAGTACGCCCAGTCGCTGGACTATCCGACCATCCGCGTGAACGTCGATCGCGAGAAAGCGGGCCTGGCGGGACTGACGCCGACGGACGTCTCGCGGTCGCTGGTCACCGCGACGTCGTCGAGCCGCTTCGTCGTGCCGAACTTCTGGGCCGACCCCAAGAGCGGCATCGCCTACCAGGTACAGGTCGAGATCCCCCGCCCGGTGCTGCGCTCGCCGTACGACATGGAGACGATCGACTCGGCGGCCGAGCTGGCGTCGATCCCGCTGAAACGCACCGAACACGGGCAGGTGCTGATTGGCGACGTGGCCGAAATCGAAACCGGCACGATGCCCGGCCAGTTCGACCGCTACAACATGCGGCGGCAGGTGAGCCTGACCGCCAACGTCGCCGACGCTGACCTGGGCAGCGTCTCGCGGGATGTGGCCCGGGCGCTGGAGCGGGCGGGCGAGCCGCCCCGTGGAGCGAAGGTCGAAATCCGCGGGCAGATCCCGCCCATGCAGGACATGCAGAACGGCTTAGCGATCGGCCTGGGCCTCGCCGTTGTCGCGGTGTTTCTGGTCCTGGCGGCGAACTTCCAGTCTCTGCGGCTGGCGCTGGTCACGGTGTCGACCGTCCCGGCCGTGATTGCCGGCGTGGTGTTGATGCTGGCGGCGACGGGTACAACGCTCAACATCCAATCGTTCATCGGTTCGATCATGGCGGTCGGCGTCGCCATGGCCAATGCGATTCTGCTGGTGACGTTCGCCGAGCATCGACGCCGCGAGGGTTTGCCGGCCCGGCAGGCCGCGGTCGAAGGGGCCGGCGGCCGGCTGCGGGCCGTGCTCATGACCAGTTGCGCGATGACCGCCGGCATGATTCCCATGGCGCTGGCTTTGGGCGAAGCGGGGCAACAGAACGCTCCGCTGGGCCGGGCGGTGATCGGCGGCCTCGTCGCCGCCACGTTCGCCACGCTGTTCGTGCTGCCCAGTGTGTTCGCACTCGTGCAGGCGCGGGTCAGCACCGCATCGGCGTCGCTCGATCCCGAAGATCCCCACAGTTCACACTATGCAGCGCCCTCGGCGTAACAGGAGCTACGGCATGCGCGTTTCAAATCCGAAACCCGAAGTCCGAAATCCGAAGCAAACTCGAACTCCAAAACTCCGAAACGCTCGCGCCCCCGAAATTTCGATCATTCGAGCTTCGGATTTGTTTCGAGTTTCGAATTTCGGCTTTCGCATTTCCTGCCTTCTTGCGGCGACAGGCGTCGTCATCCTGTCCGGCTGTGGCGGGCCGACCGTCGCGAAGACGTCACCGGACCGCAATGCGGCGGCGGGCGTCGACCGCGTCTCAGCGGGAAAGCCGCAGCGTAAGACGCTTACGCTCTCCACGTTGCAGCCCGGCCGCATCGACGCATTCGAGGAGACGCCGCTGTATTCCAAGGTCACGGGTTACGTGGACGAGGTGCTGGTCGATATCGGCGATCGGGTGGACGAAGACCAGCGGCTCGTGCGACTCTGGGTTCCCGAGATGGAGGACGATCTGGAGCAGCATCGGGCGCTGGTCGCTCAGGCCGAGGCCGATGTCGAGCAGGCGAAGGCGGCCGTCGCCGCGGCCCAGGCCGCCGCGAGGACGGCGGAGGCGCGGGTCAGCCAGGCGCAGGCGGGCATCGCCCGCGCCGAGGCCGACTGCGACCGCTGGGAGTCGGAATACAAGCGGAACGAGGAGCTGGCGACCGGCGGTTCGGTCACGGCGCGGCTGGTCGACGAGAAGCGGAACGCCTGGCGCGCGGCCGAGGCCGCCTGCCAGGAAGCTGCGGCCAACGTGAAATCGGCCGAGGCGGCCGCCGCCGAAGCCGGCGCGAACGTCCGTAAGATCCAGGCCGATCAGACGTCCGCCGAGGCCCGCCTGAAGGTGGCCGGGGCGACTCTCGCCCGCACCCAAACGCTGCTCGATTACGCCGAGATCAAAGCGCCCTTCGCCGGCGTCGTCACCCGGCGCTCGGTCGACACGGGCCATTACGTCCACCCGGCGAACGGCGGTGGGACGAAGCCCCTGGTCGTCGTCGCCAGCACCGACAAGGTCCGCGTCTTCGTCGACGTGCCGGAGGTGGAAGCGCCGCTCGTCGACGCTGGCGACGGCGGCGACGCGGCCGTAGTCCGGGTGCAGGCCTTGGGCGGCCGCGAGTTCGATGCCACCGTCACCCGCACGAGCTGGTCACTCGATCCCGCCAACCGGGCGCTGCGGGTCGAGATCGACGTCCTCAATGACGAGGGGCTGTTGCGGTCCGGCATGTACGCGACGGTCAACATTCTGCTGGAGGAACGCGAGGACGTGCTTGCGCTACCGATTGCGGCCATTCTCCGCGAAGCAGGCGCCGCCTACTGCTACGCGGTGGAATCGGGAAAACTCGTCCGCCGGCCGCTCGAACTGGGCTTGCGCAGCGGCGACGAGGTCGAAGTCCTCGGCGGCATCGAACCGGACGACACCATCGTGCTGGCCCGCGTGGAGTCGCTGCACGAGGGGCAGTCAGTGGAAGTGCTGCCGTCCGCGCCCAAGCGACTAACGGAAGGCAATCTGCGCTGACGCTTCTGTCGGTCGGCCCTTATGATTGACTCAGCGGCGGAGAGGACATCACGCTATGAAAAGTCTTGAGTTGGCCGAAGCCAACGAACCGCTGAGGACCTACGCGAAGCAACTGACGGCGGAAGGACTACTCCTGACAGAGGATCAGCGGCCGGTCGCGGCGCTGCTGCCGATTGATGCGGCGGACTTGGAGTCGATCCGTCTCGGCTCGAATCCGCGGCTTCAGGATCTGCTCGAGCGAGCGCGGGTGGAGTATCGCGCTGGCCGAGCGCTCTCCTCCGAGCAGGTGCGCGAAGAGCTGAGGCTGTAGGCTACGGAAACAACAGGGCGCTCGCATCTGGATGGATCGAGGGATCGACATCCACCGCTGGCTGGAGCCTCGCACGCGGATCGTAACGAGTTGCGGCCGTTTCGGTCTGCGGGGGTTGGCTCACGTCGGCCAGGGACGGGGCACCGTCGAGCAGGCCCTCCGGCGGGTTCACCACCACCAACTCGCTCGGACTCAATCCCGAGAACAGCTCGACCTGTTCGCCATTGCTGCGGGCGATCGCGACGGGCGTCTGGCGAACGCGACCGTCACTCCAGACGTAAACGGTGGCCCGTTGGCTGCCCGGCGATTGCCCGACCAGGCACGAGTGCGGGACGGTCAGCGACTCGCTGGAGGCGGGGACGGAAATCGTCACCCCGCCGTACATCCCATCGCCGAGCCGGCCCCGCGAGTTCGCGAGGTCAATTTCCGCCCGCATGCAGCGGGTGCGCCGGTCCTGGCGACAGGCGATGCGGCTGACGGTGCCGGTGAACTCCTCGCCGCCAAGGGCGTCGATCCTCACGCGGACGGGGTGCCCGACGTGGAGGTAAGGCACGTCGGCGTCGGGGATCTGCACGACGACGCGCACGCGATCGGTGCGGGCGACGCACAGCAGGGGACGCTCTGCCCCGTCATCGGCCGAGCGGAT
>JAHWKJ010000441.1 GCA_019347905.1 Planctomycetota bacterium | reverse complement strand
CACGCGCTGTACGCCGACGATGTCGATGCGATCGTTCCGGCCGTGACGTTGCGCGACCAGGTGCTGGAAGACCCCGAGCAGCGCGAGCGGGGTTTCGACTCGGCCATCGTGCTGGTCGATGACCAGGCGCATCTCAAGCAGGTCGTCGAACAGATCGACAAGCTGGGGCTGAACCAGCACTCGCTGATCAACTTCGTGGAGCATATTCAGAAGCACGTCGCGCTGGTGACGGGCATCATCGCCGTGTTGGCGGGCGTGGCGCTGTTGGTCTCCGCGCTGGGCATCACCAACACGATGATCATGAGCGTGCTGGAGCGGACGCGGGAGATCGGCATCTTGAAAGCCGTCGGCGCACGCGACGGACAGGTGCAGCTCATGTTCCTGGCGGAAGGCGCATTGATCGGTCTGACCGGCGGACTGCTGGGTCTGGCCGCGGCCTGGCTGGCGACGTTTCCCGGCGAAGCGATCGCCGCGGCGATCGTCGAAGCCGAACTGCACAGGGGGTTTGAAGGCCCGCTGTTCGTTTTTCCGCCGTGGCTCGTGTTGGGCGTCCCGCTGTTCAGCACAGTGGTGACGACGCTGGCCGGCCTGTACCCGGCCCGCCGTGCGGCGAAGGTGGACCCGATTGCGGCGCTGCGGCACGAGTAGGCGCGTGGGAATTGAAATCGGTAGCGGTTTCAGCCCCGACAGGGGCGTCAGAGTGTAGCCCACGGCGTCAGCCGTGGGGACGCGTTCCGAAAAAGATTTCCAGCCCCGGTAGGGGCGACAGAATGCTCCCGGCATGGTGCGATCTATCTTTCGCCCCTCCCGGGGCTGCAACTCTTGCTCCTCACCTCCCCCACCCATGGCTTGCGCCATGGGCTACGATCCGTCGCCCCTCCGGGGCTGAAAACGGCCTAACATCGCTGACAGTCGCTCCAGCAACGCTTCGCGGAATGCGGCGGGTGAAAATCGCTCGTCGGCATGCGCACGGGCGGTCCGTGAGATCGGCCAGCGGTCGGCGGGATCGGTGATGGCCGCGATGGCAGCGGCGAAATCGGGCGGGCTGCCGCACCGGAAGCCGCAGCCAGGGACGATCTGCTCGAGGAACCCGCCGCGGCCATCGACAATGGGGATGCAGCCCGCGCGCATCGCTTCGGCGGCCACGCGGCCGAATGATTCGGTCACGTGCGGATGGTGGTACAACAGCGCGTCCCACCGCCAGAGATGCCCGCGGGCGTTCCAGCCGGCCGTATGAAATGTCGCCCGCCCGCCGCACGCTTCCTGCAAACGCGGCTGGAGCGCGGGCGGACAGCCGACGAACTCCCACTGCACGTCGCGAAACCGGCCGGCCAGCATCCGGTAGAAGGGCACGAGCTCGTCCGGCCACTTCCGCGGCGTCGGCGTGCACAGCCGCCCGATCACCAGCCGCTCGCGCAGCGGCCGCTCGTCGTGCCAGCCCGCGATTCGCGGCGGCCGCGGCACCGGCTGGTACAGCACGTCATGCATATTCCCGCCGTACCGTTCCGCCAGCCACCGCGAGCAGTACACGCACACGTCGGCCGCCGCCGGATCGATCCGCGAGTGGGCGTACTGCAGCGTGAATGCCGGCAGCCGCTCATCCATGCTGGCGGCTGGAGTGTTGTGCAGGATGATCACGTCGGGATTGAGCCGGCGGACTGCCGCGGCGGTGACCCGCTTCCACTGGAGCACGCGGGAGCCGGCGAACGCGCCGCGGGTTTCGTCGTCGAGGCGGCTCAGAAACGCGATCGTGTGACGGCAAGCGGAGAGGCTGTGCGCGATCGTCCAGGCACAGGCTCCCGTCCCGCCCGTCACGCGGCCGACGTTGGCGACCTGCAGGATGTGCATGATCCCACTCCCCAGCGCCGGCACCAGATCTCGAGAAACCGCGTGCGATCTTCGCGCCACTTGCGGCGACGCTGCGGCAGCGCGCGGGTGGTCGCGTGACCCAGGTGGCGCACCGGCAGGCCGGGCACGGCGGCGAGTGCGTCGGCAGAGCGACCGGCGTTCGCCAATAATCGCCCCTGCAGGTCGGTATCTGAAAAGTACAGCCGCAGCGATTCGTCAAAGCCGCCGGCGGCGTCGAAGTCGGCACGACGCACCGCCAGGCACCAGCCCTCCAGAAACGTGTTGGACGGCAGCCGGGCAAGCGTCTCCTTCGGCAGCGCCGTCTCGCGGCGCAGACGCGCTCCCGCCATCAGACAATTCGGCATCCGCAGAGGTTCCAGCAGCCGCTCCAGAAATGGCCCGTCCGCGAGTACGTCGTTGTTCAGAAACACCAGCCGACTGCAACCGGCGGCGGCCGCCGCGCCACAGTTCCAGGCCGCGGAAACGCCCGACCGCCCGGCAGCAATCACGCCCACATTGCCGAACTGCAAGCGGCGGATTCGCTCGACATGCTCAAGCAGGCTGCCGTCGTCGACCACAATCGCGGTCGGCGGCACCGGTTCGTGACGGCGGATCGACTGAAGGCAGGCGATCGTCAGGTCGGAGCGGCCGTGCTGCGGAATGATCAGCGCGGCGTCGATCGATGGTTCGTCCATGGTGCGACCGATTCGAATCCTTCCACTTCAACCAGCAACTCGTCACGACGCGGGCTGTCCACCGCGCCCCCGCAGTGCTTGCCTCGTCGCGGCGGAAAATCAGTCATCGGTCCCACGGGCCGCCGCGGCGGACGCGGCTCGTTCCCTCCATACAGTCCGCGAACTGCCTCGCGAGACGGATCGCCCACATCCCGCAGCACTTGTTCGGCCACCCGCCGCAGCGGGACGTACGGGAAGTAATCGTTGAGCCTGCCGTGCGGCGTCACCGAGACCAGTTGCATTCCGGCCAGCACCAGCGAGCGCCGCGCCAGCCGCAGCCGCTGAGCGATGTGGAAGTAATGCCGGTCGGTGTTGGCCGCCGCGCGCAGCGGCTTGTGCTCGTCGAAGTGGTACTGGCGTCCCGGCGGCAGCTCGTCGAGCTCGGCGGCGGCGAGGCCGTCATTGGCGCAGCGGTCGACAAACTCCTGGAGCAGCCCTGCCGGGTCGTAGCGGACTCCCGCGGACGCCGCCCGGGCGATCTGCTCCGCCGAAGGCCGCACCCGCAGCTCGCAGCCGGCCAGGTAAACTCTGCGAAAGCCCAGCCGGTACAGGATGTCGATCGCCTGCACCAGCGAATCCGACCAGTCGACGATGCCCGCCGCATCGGGCGCGAGAAAGTCGGCGTAGCCGCGGTCCTGGTCGCGGTCGAAGAAGTACAGGTTCGGGGCGTCGCAGACCTTGTGCGTCGTTTCGGGAATGAGGTCCATCGCCCGCCGCCGGTGGACGAACTTCATCACGCCCGCGTCGAGATACACCGAGCGGTGGAAGCGGGCCGAGGGATCGTACGAGGTCCAGAACGTCGGCCGCACCAGCCGCGTCCCCGCAAGGTTGACGCACATCTTCGGCACCGGCGAGGAGCGGACCAGCTCGACCGGCAGCCGAGCCAGCGAGGGCCCGCCCCCAATCAACCAGCACGCGGAGGGCACCGGCCCCGCAAACGTGCCTTCGAGTGCAACGTCCCGGCGGCTGCCATCGGTGCTGAGGCGGTAGAACATGGATATGCTGTTCAATCGGAGCCCAGTGAGCCGCTCAGCGAGGAGCCGAACGAGGAACCGCCGGAACTGGACGACGGCGGACACGACTCGGCGAGGTTTAAAGACGTCAGCGACAGCAACTCGCCGCCGTAGCCGGAGGCGGCCGCTGCGACGATTGGGTGACGTTCCTCGTGCGGCGGCTCGGGCCACAGCTCGCGCGGGTCGGCCGGTCCCAGGAGCAGCCGGAAGCGCGGGCGGTGGTCGAACTGCACGCGGACGGTCTCCACGTGCGTCGTCGTCAGCTCGTTGCCGTGCCGGTCGTTCAGCCGCACCCGCGAGAGCCACGGCCGGATGAGCGTCGTCTGGTCGGCCGCTTCCACGAGCCAGCACGTCGCCGGCTGCGCATAGACGCGGAAGAACTCGCGGGCGAACTCCCGCGAATCGGCCGCCGTGCGAATCCACGGCAGCCACAGCCGGATCCGCCGCTCGCCGTACTGCGTGCGGCTGGCAGGCTGCACGTAATGCCCACGCCAGCGGTAGACGCACTGGCACTCGCCCGAAGCCGGCGCGCTGCCGTAGACGAGGCCGCCGGTGAGCAGGATGCGGTTGTAGAGCAGGTCGCGCTCGCGGGTCTCGACGAGGCGGAGGGCGTCGTCGCCGGCCTGAAACGTCGCGCCCACGTTCGTGCACTTGCGGAGAAAGAAGAACGTGCCGGTCTCGTCGACGCCCCACGCCGCATTCCGCGCCCGCAGGGCCAACTCGCGGAGGATCGACTCGGCCGTCTCCTCGCCGCGGAACTTCAGGCTCGTCACCGTGGTCGACGCCAGCGTCGTGTTAACCAGCGCCGCGTTATAGGCGAGGTGCGTCTTCGGCACGACGTACTGCTGCACGAGGAATTCGATCACGTCGCGCGGCTCGTCGGCCGAATCGACCGTCTCGTGGGCATAGTCGGGGTCGTTGGCAAACAGATCCGTGGCGGCGTAGCGGTGCGGCGGCGCGGCGTCGGGATCGTGCGGCCCATATCCGCCGGGAAAGACTTCGGCCAGTTCGCTCGCCATCCCGCGCAGGGTGAGCCGCACGCCCGCGGGGGAATCGGCCGAGCGCTCGACGACCTTCCCCAGATACCAGCGGTCGCCCGTGCCATACTCGCAGGCGATCCAGTCGCCGACATCGATCTCCGCGCGGTCGGAGAAGTCGTCCCGCAGCACGAGTTCGCCATCGCCGCAGCCTCCCTGCCGTTTCAGCTCGAACCAGCACCCGGCGATGGCGCGGTCGGACACCTCCCCGACCAGATCGGCCGGCCCGGGCGAGTAGTGGAGAATGCGGCGGGAGTAAGGCATTTCCGAAGGTCCGCGGCGTCGAGGGCTGAGAGTCGAGAGTCGAGAGCCAGAAAGAAAACCGCTACGAGTCGCTGCCTCTGGCTCTCGATCCTCGACTCTCGACCCTCGACTCGTCCGTCATTCACAACCCGGGAGCCGTCTTGTAAATCACCGGATCCTCCGAGTGAATCTCGGCCTTCCAGGTGAAGCGGCGCTTGTCCGAGAGGTCGTATTCGAACCGCAGCGTCGAGCAGTTCTTCAGCTTGCGGTAAGTGGTTGTGGCGGCGTCGTGGTACAGGAAGAACGTGTATTTCACGCCCGTCGTCGGCAGGTCGAACATGGCCCGCAGGCCCTCCAGCGCCTCGAACATCGCCTGCTCGGTGAGCGTCAGCGAAGCCGCGTGCGAGAGGATCTGGCCTTCCACCGCCACGTCCACGCCGCACAGCGAGTGCCCGACGAGCGAGTCGCCCGCAGCCAGCGGCACCTTGAACCGCTCGAAATCCCACACGTCCCGCAGCCGAAGCGCCGTCACCGGCCGCGGCAGTTCATACAGCACGCTGCCGTTGTAGATCGCGGGTTTGAAGATG
>JAHWKJ010000440.1 GCA_019347905.1 Planctomycetota bacterium | reverse complement strand
ATTCGCGGATGCGGCACCGCGACAGTGAGTCCATGCATGATCCGTTCAAACCGGCTGACACGCTCCGCCATGCTGGTGTTGCTGATTGCCGGCGTGGGGTTGGCTGCACTTTACCCCCCGCAGCTTCAGGGCGCCAGTCGTGCCGCCGGGCGGATGAAACCAGGCGGCGGGACAAAGTGCTGCTGCGGCTGCTGTACGACGGGCGAGTGCTGCGGAACCCTGTGCTGTCGTTCCAGTCCGGAGCAGCAGTACCCACCGCCTGGTCCACTGCCAACGCTGCGGCGCGTCGACCTCGTGCAAGCGGCCGGCCCGGGTTCGTGCCTGGGCGGCACGCCGCCGGGCGTTCTCGGTACGGCTGCCCCCTCTGAAGCTGGCCGAGCGCTCCCGCCCCTGGCGACCCTGCAAAGCGAATGGGTCCGCATTCAGGTGTAGGCCCGGATCGAGCGCTCCTCATGCGCGCTGTGCCGCGCGCTCCAATGGCGCGCGTACACTTCGCGGTCGACTGATGCGCGCGTCAGGGCGCGAGGGAGCAGTTTGGCCGGAGTCTGGGCGCCTGCGGCTGAGCGCGAGAGCGTTCCCGTTAAACACTCGTCCGCTCCTCTGCGAACGGTGCGCTCGCCAAGTCAAGCGCGTCGCGTCGCCACTCCTTGGTCCACACCTGCAATCCACCATGCCGATCATGGCGGAGAAGAAGGTGTAAAGCGGACGAGAGTCGAATGTCATGGAACATGCAACTGAAATACGAGGTTCACATGAACGGACAAGCGTGGCTCTGGATCGCCCTGCTGGCCATCCTGATCCTCTGTTGCGTCCTGCCCATGCTCTTCATGAGCAGGCGGGGCCGGGGCGGTATGAACGAAGGAAACGGCCGGAAACATTCCGAGACGAAGCCTTAATCGACGTTGAGGAGGAACCAGCGATGTCTCAACACCAGGACAGCTCAAATCTGTCCCGCGCGGAATTCTTGCGGCTCGCGGCGATCGGCGCTGGAGGCTTTGGTCTGGCGGGAATCGCCGGGTGCGAATCGCATCCTCGCGGCGTGGCGGAGCGCGGCCGCCGGGGCTACGTGGTGGCCGTCACTCACGGGCCGGACGATCCCAACCGGGTGCTGCTGGCTTTGACGGCCGCCACGCGGCTGCCCGAGGGCGACAACCACGTGTGGTTCGCCATCGACGGCGGCCAGATCGCCAAGAAGGACGTGGCGCAGGACGTCTCGTCAGAGATGTTCCCACAGCAGGAGACGGCGGCCGCCGTGCTGGAGGAACTCCGCTCGCAGGGTGTTGCGTTTCACATCTGACCGTCGTGCGCCGACTTCTACGGCGTGAAGGGCGCGGTCGCGCTCGACGGCCTCGATCAGCAGGGCCTCGATTGGATTCTGGAAAAAGTCGCCACCCATCACCTGGTGTGGCTCTGACGGCTCGCGTGTGAAAGCGGCATCCGCGCGCCGCCCATACTTTCCTCACCCGCAGGTATCGCTTTTGCACCGACGAATGGAATTCTCGCAGCCGACGGCGTCATCCTCGGCAGCCCGTTAAGCCGCGCGATCCATCGCGCACACGACCGCAGGGCGGATGATCCGATCCGTCCTGCGACACGACCTCTTACTGGAGAAGGAGAACACCCATGGTTCGAACGAGCGCGATCGCGTTGACGGTGGCATCTCTCGCCGGCGCAGTCTTGTTTGCGGCCGCCGGGGCGCAGGAACAGGATGCGCCGAAGGCGCGCAACCAGGAGCGGGAGCGCGGGCAGCGGGAACGGCCCCAGGCCGAGGGCCAGATGTAGTGTCCGATGATGGCCGGCCTCAAGGGCGTCGAACTGTTTGCCGACAGCCCCGCCGTCCTGCTGGCCCGGGCCAAAGACCTCGAGCTGACCGAGCAGCAGATCCAGCAGCTCCAGCGCCTCGAGGAGTCGACCCGCCAGCAGGTCCGCGAGCTGCTGACCGAGGAACAGCGGCGGCACCTCCAGGATGTGCCGAAAGATCGGCTCTCGATGATGGAGCTGTGCATGCACCGCATGCAGGACATGCCCGCCGCGCAGGACGGCGAGGCCGGGCCGATGTGTCCCATGTGCCGGCGGATGATGGAAAAGATGAAGCGCGACCGCCGGAAAGACGCCGGTGCCGCCCCGAAGGGGGAGAGGCGGGAATAGCGCAGCTTCCGGTCTGGAGCGAGACCGTGCCGGCCCCTCCCAAAGTGGGTACCGCGCGGCTCGCTCCGAGACGTTTTTTTCGTCAGAGCCTCGAAACGAATTTCATTCAACGATCGGGAGCTCCCTCGATGGCCGAGGATCGCCGCAGCAGCCTGTGGATGCAGATCCTGCTCGTGCTCTGCCTGCTCGCGCCGTTGGCGATCCTCGTTCCGCTGCCGCACGCCTTCTGGGACACGGCGGGGATCTACTGTCCCTACCTGTAATCCGCGTTCAATCGAGGTGAAAGATGCTGTTCGGGCAGATGGACATGATGGAGGGCATGGACGGCACCATGATGCTGGTCTGCATGCTGGCGACGACGCTGTTCGTCCTGGCCGTGCTGGTGACGATCGTCGTGCAGGCCGTGCTCCAGGCAAAAATCCTGCGGGAGCTGCGCGAAGTCCGCGCCGAGCTGCCGCGGCTTCACCAGAACCGGGAGACGAGAAAATGATGGACGGCATGATGGGCTGGATGTGGCTGTGGATGGTGCTCGGCGTCGTGGCCCTGATCGCCCTGATCGTGCTGATCGTGTTGGCGATCGCACGGATCTGGGGCGGACCGCGCCCGCGATGAGTCAGGGTCTCGAGAGAACGCTATGGCAGTATCAACACGTCGCTGGCTATGGCTGGCAGGAATGCTTGTCCTGCTGGTGGTCGCACTGGGACTGGCGCAGGCTCAGGGGTGGTTGAACGCCACGTGGAACGGGTTCTCCAATTCGAACGACACCGCTGCGCATTCCCAACACGAGGGGATGCAAGGCATGCCCGGCATGAAGATGGGCGATGGCGGAGAATCGATGCCGATGGATTCGGGCGTCTCGGGCTATGCCCCAGTCATGATCGAGCCGGGACTTCAGCAGCGGATTGGCGTGACCATCGGCCAGGTGGAACGCGAACCGCTGCGGATGAGCGTCAAGACCATCGGCATCATCCGCCCCGACGAAACGCGGACGGCGCGGGTTCACCTCAAGACCGAGGGCTGGGTCGAAGAGTTGTTCGTCAACTTCACGGGCCAGAAGGTCCAGCAAGGCGACCCGTTGCTGGCGATCTACAGCCCGGAGTTCCTCACGGCCCAGGTGGAATACCTCGTGGCCCGGGAGTCGGAGCAGCTCGGCGGCGGCGGCCGCGGCGGGCGCTCGCTCGCACAAACATCGCTCAGAAAGCTCCGATTGTGGGACGTTCCGCCGGACGAGCTGCGCGAGCTGGAACGCACCGGACGGGCCAGGGAGAACCTGACGCTGCGGAGCCCCGTCAGCGGGACCGTGCTGGAAAAGAACGTGCTGCAGGAAGAGCGCGTCACGCCCCAGCGCGAGCTGTATGTGATCTCCGATCTCTCGACGGTGTGGGTCCAGGCGAAGATCTACCAGTACGAGCTCCCGCACGTGGAGCTGGGCAAGCCGGCGACAGTCACAATTCCCGGGCTGCCCGGCCGCCGCTTCGAGGGAACGGTGGTGTTCATTCAGCCCACCGTCGAAGAGGCCACGCGAACCGTCGAGGCCCGCGTCGAGTTGCCCAACCCCGACGGTCTCTTGAAGCCCGGCATGTTTGTCGAGGTCGAAATCCAGCACCCGATGGGCGAGGGGCTGCTCGTCCCGGCCGCGGCGGTCTTCCGCACCGGCGAGCGCGACATCGTGTTCCGTGCGGAAGAGGGAGATCGCTTCGTGCCGGTGGTCGTGGAAATCAGCCCCATGAAGTTTGCGGAAGAACGCTACCACGTCCTGAAGGGATTGAACGCCGGCGAGCGGATCATCACCTCGGCCAACTTCCTGATCGACTCGGAAAGCCGGCTGCGGTCCGGCGGCGGCGGCATGATGCCCGGCATGGAGATGGATATGCCATGATCGCCCGCATCATCGAGTTCAGCGCCCGCAATCCATTCCTGATCGTGGTGCTGATCGTCGCGATCCTCGGCGCCGGGCTGTGGGCCGTGTCCACCATGCCGCTCGATGCGATTCCCGACCTCTCCGACGTGCAGGTGATCGTCTTTACCGAGTGGGAGGACCGCAGCCCCGATATCATCGAAGACCAGATCACGTATCCGATCGTCACGCAACTTTTGTCTGCGCCGCGCGTCAAAGCCGTGCGGGCGACGTCATTTTTCGGCTTCTCGCTGATCTACGTGATCTTTGAGGACGGCACCGACCTGTACTGGGCCCGCAGCCGCGTGCTGGAGTATCTGAGCGGGCTTTCCGGCAGCCTGCCGCCGGACGTGGCGCCGCAATTGGGTCCCGATGCAACGGGCGTCGGCTGGGGACTGGAGTATGTGCTCGTCGACCGCACGGGGCGGCACAATCTGGCCGAGTTGCGGACGCTGCAGGACTGGCACGTGCAGTACCAGTTGCGGGCGGTTCCCGGCGTGGCCGAAGTCGCGGCCGTCGGCGGGTTCGTCAAGCAGTACCAGGTGACGATCGACCCCGACAAGCTGCTTGCGCACAAGATTCCCATCAACCGCGTCGTCGAGCGGATCCGCCGCAGCAACCAGGAGGTCGGCGGCCGCGTGCTGGAGTTCACCGGCCGCGAATACATGGTCCGCGGCCGCGGCTACTTCGAGAGCGTGCCGGACATCGAAGAGGTGAGCCTCGGCGCGCAGGAAGACGGCACGCCGATCCGCGTCCGCGACGTGGGCTTCGTGCAGGTCGGCCCCGATATCCGGCGGGGAGTCGTAGACTATAACGGGCTGGGCGACGCGGCCGGCGGCATCGTCATCGTCCGCTTCGGCGAAAGCATGTCGGACGTGCTCCAGCGCGTGAAGCAGGCGATTCGCGAGACCGTTGAGCCGTCGCTTCCGAAAGGCGTCGAGCTGGTCGTGACGTACGACCGCTCCGCCCTCATCGACCACTCAATTGCGAACCTGCGCTTTCGGCTGCTCGAAGAATGCCTGATCGTCAGCCTCGTCTGCGTGGTGTTCCTGTTTCACGTCCGCAGCGCGCTGGTTGCCATCCTGACTTTGCCCCTCGCGATTCTGCTCGCCCTGCTGGCGATGCGCTGGATCGGGCTGACCTCGAACATCATGAGCCTCGGCGGGATTGCGATCGCGATTGGCGCGATGATCGATGCGTCGATCGTGATGATCGAGAACGCTCACAAGCATGTCGAGCACGAACAGGCCCGCCCCGAGAGCGAGCGCCGTCGCCGTCGTGAGGTAGTCATCGAAGCCGCCAAAGAGGTCGGGCCGTCGCTGTTCTTCGCGCTGTTGATCATCACCGTCAGCTTCCTGCCCGTGTTCGCGCTGGAGGACCAGGAGGGCCGGCTGTTCAAGCCGCTGGCCTGGACCAAGACGTTTTCGAT
>JAHWKJ010000439.1 GCA_019347905.1 Planctomycetota bacterium | reverse complement strand
TGCGGGGCCGACCGCTTGTACGGCTACCACTTTGAGCCGGCGTCGTTCCGTTGCGTGCCGCCGGTCATTCGGCCGCGGCTGCGGCAGTGCCGGCCGGAGGCGGGCGAGCACGTGCTGGTCTACAACCAGTACCACATGGGCGACGGCGGCTCGGCCGACGAACTGGTTGCGTGGGCGTGGAAGCGGCGGCAGCGCGTGCGGGCCTACGGGTTTCCGCAGGTGGAGCGCGGCCGCCGCGGGCTGGTGGAGTTCCGCCCCGCGGATGCGGCGGGGATGCTCGACGATCTGTGTTCCGCGCGGGCCGTCATCGCGTCGGCCGGGCTGACGACGCCCGTGGAAGCGTACCTCCTGGGCAAGCCGACGGCGGTGGTGCCCATTCCGGGACAATGGGAGCAGTACGTCAACGCCTTTCACCAGCGGGCCGCGGGAATCGCCGAGTGGTTCGACCGCTGGGATTACGATGCGCTGCTGGAGCTGGCGCCGCCCTCGGCAAACGGCCGCGTCCGCCGCTGGCTCGAGACGACGCCCGAAGAGGTGCTGGCGCACGTGCTGGACGAGCTGCCGGCGGCCGGCGCGATGCCGGAGGATGTGCATCGCAGAGTCGCGGCCTGAGCCATTGCCAGAGGTGGGGGATGCGGCTGTGCCCTGGTCCGCGGACCGGCATGAAGAAGCTCGCGGGCAAAAAAATGGAGGGCAAAAGATTCCCGCTTCGGACATTTCCGGGGCATCGTGCGTCGCGCGATCGCGATGCTTCGACTTGCGAGCACGCGAACTGCGTAGATAGACCCTCATAGCTTTTCCTGCCCCGGCCACCCAGTCACGCCGGTGCTTCACGTTTCGCGCGGCGGCTCAGGCGGTCGGCGAGTCGGGTGGGCTCCGGGAGACGGTATCCGCGGGACAGCCGCTGCGCGAGACTGACCGCTCCCGACAGGTCGACCAGATTTCCCACCGAAACGTAATACGGCTTGCCGGCGTCGCGCGAGACGGCCGCCATGCCGATCAGTTCGTCCTCGTGAATCACCGGCTGCGGACGGCCGGGAGCGACGGCGGCGCGATTCAGCGTACCGCACAGCAGGCTTTTGCCGATGCCGATAGTCGGCAGCCCGGCCAGTACGCCGAAGTGTGCCGCGATGCCCGCCCGCCGCGGATGCAGCCGCCCATGACCGTCGACGAACAACACCTCGCCCAGCCTTCCGGCGCGGCGGGCTTCATCGATGAGCGTCAACAGCAGCGGCAGCTCGCGATACGAAAGCAGCCCGGGGATATACGGGAAGGTCGCGGGCATCGAAAGCGTCAGCTCCCACACGATCTCGGCCGAGTTCGTCTCCAGCAGGACGTAAGCCCCGCACGCGCTGCCGTCGTTGCGGTAGGCGACGTCGAGGCCGGCGACGAGTTTCGGCCGTCGCAGGACGGCCCGCTCGCGGACGAGCTTCGGAATGCGCTTCTGAAACGTCACCAGCCGGGTCAATGGGGCTTCGCCACGGAGCTCGTCGAAGCCGTAGCGGCTGAGGTCGACTCGTCCGCCGACGAAGCGGATTCCTTCCTTGCGCAACAGCCGCGGCTTACGTTCGTCGCCGGCGATGAAACGCCCGGGTTCGCCCGTGCTGCGGACCACGCGATGGCAGCGGCAAGCGGCGTGGTGTGCATGATCGACGAGAAACTCACCGACCCAGCGCGCGGCGCCGGAATGGCCGAGCGCCCGCGCGAGATCGCCGTACGTGGCGACTCGGCCGGGTGGGATTTGGGTGAGGAGCCTTGTTAGCTCGGCGGGGAGATCGGGGGTGATGAGGTGACGGGGTGGCAAGGTGACGGGGGGACAGGGTGACGGGGTGACTCAACGATACAGCACCGCGCGGGGGACGCCGATGTCGATCACGTGGACCTGGCCGGTCCACTCCGCGGCGGTTGGGGCCTCGAAGCCGCGCTTCGGCGCGACGAACGTGGCCGTGTGGTCGGCCCGTACGCAGGGGCCCAGTGGCCGGCCCGTGTCGCAATCGAGACCCGACGGCAGGTCTACCGCGAGCACTCGCTTACCGGCGGCATTGATGGCGGTGATGGCTGTCGCGTACGGCTCCCGGATTTCGCCGGTGACGCCGGTTCCCAGCAGCGCGTCCACAACCCACTCGGCACCCGAGAGTTCCCGGAGGATCTCTTCGCTTTCTGGACAGTTGGCGAAGACGTGCAGCGGCGTTCCCGCGGCTTCGAGTACGCCGAAGTTAACGGCCGCATCGCCGGAGAGACTTTCGGGATCGGCGAAGAGCAGCACGCGGACTTCCTCGCCGCGATTCTCCAGGTGCCGGGCGATCACGAAGCCGTCGCCGCCGTTGTTGCCTTTGCCGGCGCAGATGACGAAGGGGCCGCGGGCGCCTTCGAGAGGCTGTGCCCAAAAAAGGGGACTGTCCCCTTCCGGATCTGCGCGGGGACTGTCCCCTTTTTTGGGCAAAGCGAGGTCGAGCAGCAGTTCGGCCGTGCCGCGGCCGGCGTTCTCCATCAACACGACGCCCGGCAGTCCGTAGTCCTGGATGGCGCGCCGGTCGACCTCGCGGACTTCGTCGCGGGTCATCGAGCGGGGCGGCATCGCGAAATCCTCTGCGCTGCGCTGAAGAAGCCCACGGGTTGCAACCCGTGGGCTTTGGCGGCTTAGCGGCCGGCCGTGGTTGAGGTGGGCTGAGTCGGCCCGGCATCGGCGGCCGTGGCGGCGGTCAGTGGGGGCAGGCCACTGTGCAGGACCGGATCCTTGGGAGTATTCGCGGCCAGCCAGTCGTTCATGGCTTTCACCTGGATGGCCGGGATGGCGGCGCCGCCCTTCCACAGGGGGTTCTTCAGCACGTGGGCCACGGCCGGCGTGATCAGGCTATAGGCGTCGGCGAGGTTCTTGTCGCCCGTGCGCTTGGCCAACAGGCCCGGCTTGCGACCGCGGAACTGGTTCTGCTCTTCCATCGTGGCTTTGAACGCCAGGTACAACCTGAAGAAGCTGTTCTGCCACTGCGTGTCGGCGGCTTTTCCCTTTCCACCGGCGGCGGCCAGCTTGTTGTATTCGTCGGCCATCTGAGAGGCGAGATCGACCAGCAGCCACGCCAGCACCTGGTCGTTTGCGCCGGCGGGGAGGGGAATGCGGCCGAGAGCCTTGGCCGCTTCTGTCCGCACCTCGATAGAGCGGTTCTTGTCGACGGCGACCCGCGAGAGCGCATCGAGCAGGATGGGCTGATTGGTGCCGAAGCTCAACTCCAGATCGAGCGCCCCCAGCGCCTCGACCAGCCGCATCTGGTACCAGGGGTGCGTATCGGTCCGCTTGAGTTCGGAGATGAGCGTGCGGGCGAAGTCGGTGCGCTGCTGCTGGCTGCGGAGGATAACCGTGAGGAAGGTTCGCTTGAGCCCCTTCGCCGCGTGAATCTTCAGCGCGTCGTGCTGGTTGGGATCGGCGAGCACCTTGTCGTGCAGCACCTCCGCCGCCGGCAGGTATCCCACGGCGGGCTTTGCCTCGCCGCTTTCCATCTCTTTGAGGTCGGCCAGCAGAATCGCTGCGTTCAGCCGCACGTAGAAGTTGTTGTCGAGCAACTCGACAGCGCGGGCCTTCACTTCATCGAGCACTTTGAGGCGGAAGCGGCTGGCGGCTCTCTCATCTTTCTGCAACTTCGCGGCGTTCCCAATGTCCTTTTGCGTCTGCACCCGAACGTCGTGAATCTTGCGTCTGTCTTCCGGGCTGGCGGTATAGAGCGTCATCGAATGCAGCCGCCACCTCGCCCAGTCCTTGAGGATTTTCTCCGTCTGCGAATTCAACTCGCCGGCCAGCAGCACGCTGCTATACCGACTGCGGCGGAGTTGGTTGTACAGCGCATCGGCCTCGACCTGGCTGATCAGCGGCTTTGAGATCTCGAACGACGGCGGCCTCTGCCGCGGCGGATCGAAGCCGGCCGGCAAGGGCGCGGATTTCGACTGGGCGGCGGCTCCGTTCGCGGCCGGCTGTGCCGCGGACGCCTCGGCGGCGGCCGGTGCGGCGTTGCCGGTGGGGCTGGGTTGATCCTGAGCAATCGCGGCCGTCGCGACCAGGGCGGCGAAGGCTGCCGCCAGACGGCCGCCGCCCGTCCGCGACGGTGGAAGTTTCCGCGGCCGGGACGCTGATTTCGAGCGACGCACTCACTGCCCCCTTATGCAAGCAGGACGGCGGCCCGGACGGACGCGGCCGTGGGCACGGTCCGGACGAGCATGGCGGTCGGCCCGCTTTGCTTTAAGCCTAATCGATGACCCGAGGATTTGCCAGCAGCCGGTTGGGAAGCGAATTCCAAAAACGCGCCTCCGTGCATCGGGCGGCGCTGGCGGAGAATCCGCAGAACTGCGGATGCAGAAATGCTTTCCGTCCCTTCAGGCTACCAGCGGCCGCTCGCGGCTGTCAACCTGCATTCGAACCCCCTCGCCGCCCCGGGTGCATCCGCTGAATGGTGCTGAAAGCAATCCGTCTTGAGCCGCGCAAGCGGCGGGAGCATTTAGCTGCGGGCGTAAGCCCGCAGAATGGGATCCCGAGGAAACCGGAGCCGCGAATGCGGCGGCAGCAACGCGTCTGGTACGTGCAACTGGACCGCGGGGCATCCGTAGTGTGGATTTCAATCCACACGTCCACCTCGTGAGACCCAGGCGCCGAACGTCGGACGTGTGGATTGAAATCCACACTACCGACGCACGCACGGCCGTGCCGATTCGGCCGAGGGGGAGCGCTGGAGGGACTCAGGCGTCGCGCTGCCGGCGGACTTCTTCGGCCATCGCCAGCAGCACGAATGCGGCGACGCCGACCGTGATGTACGTCAGGCTCTCAGCCAGTTGGCGCGCCAGTTCGCTCAATCCGGCGACTGCATCCAGTTCAATGTAGCTAAGGATCGCCGACTTCGTGGGCTCGCGGACCAGTCCGACAACGTTCAGGCACAGATTCACACCGCCGATAACGATCAGCACCACACCCAGCATTTTGAGAACAAGCGATACGCGGGGGCTCATGGATTCCTCTCGATGGAAAGCGTCTTCGCCTGTGGCATGGGTGCATTCACGTCTTGCCGCCACCCCTGCAGCCGGGCGTGCAATTCACGGCGCTTCTCGGGCTGAGCCTCGGCGAGATCAGTTTTCTCACCGGGGTCTTCCGCGAGGTTGTAAAGTTCGACGTGGTCGTCCTCGAAGAACTCCAGCAGCTTGAAGTCGCCGCTGCGGATCGCGCCGGCGGGTGTCGTCCGCCAGCTTCCGCGGGATGCGTCGGCCTGCAGGTAGCCGGGGAAGTGCCAGAACAGTGCGTCGCGATTGAGGGTGGCCCTGGCGTCTTTCAGCAGCGGCATCAGGCTCGCGCCGTCCAGGCCGAACGACTTTTCCACGGGGACGCCCGCAATCTCCAGCAGCGTCGGGTACAGGTCGAGTGTGATCACCGGCTCCTCGCATGTCTTTCCCGCCGCGACGACGTCGGGCCAGCAGACGATCTGCGGGACGCGGATGCCGCC
>JAHWKJ010000438.1 GCA_019347905.1 Planctomycetota bacterium | reverse complement strand
CCTGAAGACGCCGGCTGGATGTCGAGCGACAAGCTGCGGGTCATCCAGCACAAAAACGACGACCCGGAACTGCCCGGCCACATCGAGCTGGTGGCCGACGGCAACGCCGAGCTGGAGGGCCGCACGTTCAACGCGCAGGCCGACGTCATCAGCTACGACGAATCGAAGGGCCTGTACATTCTGCGTTCGGACGGCAACCGCAAGGCGACGATCTGGCGGCAGACCGAACCCGGCGCCAGCCCCAGCGACGCCCAGGCCCAGCGGATGGAATTCATCCCCAGCCGCAAGCAGCTCAAGCTCGTGGGCACCAGCGGCCTGAGCGGGCTGCAGTAGGCTCAAGAACTGCCGTCTTCGCCGCGGCTCTCCGCTTCCACCTCTTGCCAGAACACATCGTGAGGGATGCCGCCGGTCTCCTCGATTTGCCGGCGAGACTTGTCGAGGATCGCTCGCAACGTGGGCGACTGCGAGATTACCCGCCGTTCCAACTCGTCTGCGTCGGAAGGCTGTTTTGCCATGACGACGTGATTATGAACGGAATGGTGTCAATCTTCCAGCGGCGCCCTCTTATGAACGGCGCATCTGCTTTTGACGTGCCGCGAACGCTCTTGCAGAATGGGGGCGGACTGTGTTATCAACTCCGCCCCTCTCTCCAGTTTCCCGATGCAGGACAATTCGCAGGCACGCCTGCGCCCCTTGAGCGGGGGCGCTCGCTGGCTGCTGGCTGTGTGGACGTTCCTTCTGGCCGCCGGGTTTGTAATGGCCCGCTGCCTGGAACCCGATCCGCGCGGCTTTGGCACCCACGAGCGCCTCGGTCTGCCGGCGTGCCGCTTTGAAACCGTGGTCGGAATGCCCTGTCCCAGTTGCGGCCTGACGACGAGCTTCGCCCACGCCGTGCGCGGGCGGCTGTTCGACGCGGCGCGGAGCCATCCGGCGGGGCTGTTCCTGGCGGCGGTGTGTGCGGTGCTCGTGCCGTGGGCGGCGTGTTGTGCCGTCACCGGGCGGCTGTGGTGGATCGAACGTCCGGATCGGGCGCTGGTGGCGATCGCGGTCGGCTTTTGCTTTGTGGCCGGGCTGTCGTGGTGTCTGCGGATCGTGGAGTAGGGTGGGCTGTGCCCACCCAGTTCGTGGTGTAGCGGAACGACGGTGGGCGAAGCCCACCCTATAGGAGAGTGCGTCATGGATGACGCCGGGCGAGTCAATCGATCTCGACGGACGTTCGCGTGCGTCTTGCTGGCCGGGGTGGCCGCCGGCCTCTCCGGCTGTTCGCTGTTCGTGATGGCCGGCAAGATGATCTTCGGCGATCCGCAGGTCACGGCGCCGTTCAAACATGCCACCGGTCTCGACCTGCCGCGATCGCACAAGAAGGTGCTGGTGGTCTCAACCGCCGCGAGCGTCGTCGGTCCCGAAGTCGGTTCGCTGCGCTACGACCTGACGACCCTCGTCGCGCGGCGGCTCAAGCGGTCTGGCATTCGGCTGATCGACGAGAACCGCGTCGCCGGCTGGATGGACGACAACGGCGGCGTCTGGACCAGCGAAGCCGAACTCGCCCAGGCCTTCGACGCCGACTACATCGTGCACATCGATGTCGAGAGCTTCACCTACCGCGTGCCCTCCAGCCCGGAGCTGTACCGCAGCGAAGCGACCGGCACGGTGACGGCGTGGGAGGTCATCACCGACGGCGAGGGCGGGCGGAAGCGGACCGAGCGCGTGTTCAACAGCCGCTTCGTCTCGCAATACCCGGAGCACAACCCGGCCCACTCCAGCGAGATTTCTTCCGAGCGGGTGTTCGTCCGCCGGGCCGTCGATCGCATGGCCTCGCGAATTGCACAGATGTTCTTCGATCACCCGTATGCGGACGAGATGTGGTGATGGCGGCACGGGCGAGTCTACCGGCATTGTCAGGGAAGGATGACGCGATGCACCCAGTGCAAGAGAGGACGATTGAAGTGCAGACCTCACGCGGCATCCGCCTCGCGCTTGGCGCAGTGGCGGCGGCGTTCGTGCTTTCAGCCGCCGCCGGGTGCAACTACATGATCATGGCCGGCTACCTGCTGGGCGGACCGCCGTCGATCGACCCCGACTTCGACCGCGAAACCGGCCACTGCATGACCGATGAAGGCGTCACCGTCGCCGTCGTCTGCTACGCGCCCACGGAGCTGCGCTACGACTACTCGCGGATCGACCGCGACCTGGCCCGCTACGTCGCCAGCCGCATGCACCTGCATCAGATCAAGGTCGTCAGCCCCGACCAGATCGCCGCGTGGCTCGACGAGCACCCCAAATGGGAGACGCCGGCCGAGATCGGCGAAGCCACCGGCGCCAGCTATGTCGTGTACCTGGAGCTGGCCGACTACGGCCTCTACGAGAAGAACAGCGTCAAGCTGTTCCGCGGCCGGGCGGAAGTGCTGGTGAGCGTGTGGCACATGAACGAGGATGGCACCGGCGAGGCCATCTACAGCCGCGACCTCAGTTCCATCTACCCGCTGCACATGCCGCGCTCGACGTACGAGACGAAGTACACGACGTTCAAGCGCGAATTCCTGGAGCGGCTGAGCGAGGAGATCGGCCGGCTGTTCTACGAGCACTACCACGGCGACGACATCCCGGACGCCGCGTGAAACTGCAAAGACCCGTCTACTTTGCGGCGGTGCGGGGGCCGGACGGGCGAGCGAACGTCGGCACCGGCCACAGACCGACGCTGGCGTCGTCGCTGCCGGAGGCAAAGACGCGGCCATCGGGCGACAGCGCGAGGGCATAGGTTCCGCTCGTGTGGCCGACGAACTCCGCCCGCACTTTGCCGGTTTTCAGATCCCACAGCACGAACTCGTTGCCCTGCGCGGCGAGCAACAGGTCGGTGCCGGGCACAAAGATCATCCGGCCGGTCGACTGTGGCAACGAGAACGTGCGCTCCAGCTTCCGCTCGGCGAGGTTCCACACGTAGACCTTGCCGTCGCGGCACGAGGCGTAGAGCTGCGAACCGTTGGGGTGGAACCGCACGCGCTCGATCATTCGCGTGGCGTCGGTGAACTCCGCCAGTTCGCGGCCACCCTCGGCGTCCCACAGCTTGACGCGGGCCGGTTTGTTCGGCGCCCGCCAGTCGCCTTCCGCGGTGACAAACGTCTTGCCGTCGGACGACACTTGGAGCGAGTTGAGTGGGATGCTCTGGTTCGGCGTGATGTGAATGGGTTTTCGTTGCTCCAGATCCCACACGATCGCCTGCCCCTCGTGGCCGGCGCTGAACAACCGGCGGCTGTCGGGCGAGAACGCGATCTCGTTGGGGTCGTGCTCCTCGTGCTTCAGTGTCGCAATCTCCTGCCAGTCGGCGGTGCTCCACAGGCGAATTGCCTTGCCCCACGCGCCCGCGGCCAGCACGCGGCCATCGGGCGAAACGTCCACCGTGCGGCAGCCGCCGGGCGCGGCGAGCGTCTGCACCAGCGTGCGGTCGGCCGCGTTCCACACGCACACCCTCTGGTCCTGACCGGCGCTGATGAGGAACCGTCCGTCGGGGGTGAAGGCGACATCGCGGACGCGACTTTCATGACCGTTCAACAGCGTGAGCGGTTCGACGGGCTGCGGATCGCGGACCGGCCAGCGCTTGAGCGTCTTATCGTAGCTGGCGCTCACGAGGGCCTGGCTGTCGGGGACGAAGTCGACGGCCGCGACGACGCCTTCATGGCCGGTGAGTGCATCGCGGCGGCGGCCGGTCTCGGGATCCCATAAGAGGATGCGGTGATCGAAGCCGCCGCTGACGAGGTTCCGCCCGCCGGGAGAAAACCGCAACGACCAGATCATCGCGTCGTGGCCTTCGAGCGCGTGCGCCAGCTTGCCGGTCGCGGCTTCCCACAGGTAGATCGCCTTATCCTCGCCGCCGGCCGCGATCCACTTGCCGTCGGGCGAGACGGCCAGGGCGCGGATGACACCCCGCGGGCCATTCAGGGCGCGAATCTGTTCCTCCTTCTCGACATCCCAGATGCGGACCGTGCGGTCGCTCGACGCCGAGACGAGCCGCTTACCGCCCGCGAGCCAGGCCACCGCGCGGACGGTCCCGTCGTGTCCTTCGAGTGCGCCGGTTTCCTTGCCATCGGCGGCGTTCCACAAGCGGACGACGCGGTCGTAGCCGCCGGAAGCGACGGTGCGGCCGTCGGGCGAGAACGCACAGGCGAGCACCCAGTTCTGGTGGCTGCCGAACTTCAACTGTTCTTTGCCGTCCGCGACGTTCCACACGCGGGCCGTGCGGTCGTAGCCGGCGGAAACCAGCCGCTTCCCGTCGGGCGAGAACTGCACGCACCACACCGCGTCGCCGTGACCTTCGAGCAGGCGTTCGACGCGTCCGTTGGCTGCGCTGCGAATGCGGATCTTGCCTTCTTCGCCCGTGCTGGCGATGAGCTTTCCGTCGGGCGAGACGTCGAGCGCGAGAATCGGCTGCTGCGGATCGAGCGTGGTGGAATCGGGCTGGAGCTTCGCGGTGCTGTTGCGCATCTGCAGGCTCCACAGATGCACGACTTTATCGGCCCCGCCGCTGGCGAGCGTCGTGCCATCGGGCGAGAGGCGGACGTCGATCACCGAGCCGGAATGTCCATTCAAGATCGAGACGGAATCGCCGTCCGCGGCATTCCACAGCCGGATCCGCGAGTCGAAGCTGGAGGTGACGATGAACTTTCCGTCGGGCGTGAACAGCACGCCCTCGATGCCGCTGCCGTGCCCGCTGATCGTGAAGAACTGCTCGCCTGTTTCCAGGTTCCAGACGATGGCGGTGCGGTCGTTGGAGCCGCTGATGAGCCGCTTGCCATCCGGCGAGTACGCCACATTCAGCACGATGCTGTTGTGTCCGTCGATGGTCTTGACGGCCTCGCCCGTCTCGACGTCGAAGATGGTGATGCGGCCGAACGCCTTGTCTTCTCCCGAGCCATACGAGCCACCGCCGCACGCCAGCCGCCTGCCGTCGGGCGAGAAGGCGCATTGCTGAAAGCGGTACATGCCGCTGGCAATGGTCTTCAGCTCGCGGCCAGTGGCGGGGTCGAGCAACTTAGCGGTCCCGCCTTCGGTGCAGAAGGCCAGCAATTTCGAATCGGGCGAGAAGGCGAGCCGGGCGACGCTGTTTGTGGTCCAGACATCCGCGACCTGTTCGAACGTTTTCAGATCGCGGATGTAGACGTGCGCGTCCCACGCGCACCAGGCGAGCCAGCGGCCGTCGGGCGAAATGACGACCGAGGCGATGCCGCGTGCCGCCGGCCAGGCGGCGAGTTCCTTGCGCTCCGGCACGTTCCACAACCGCACGAGCCCAGTGGTCGTCCAGCGTCCGTGCCCGGCGGCCAGCAGCTCGCCGTCCGGCGACCAGGCGACCGTGCGGACTTCTTCTTCGATCACCTTCAACAGCGACGGGGAGCGCTCGAAGAACACCGGTTCCGGCCGCTCTTCGTCCGCGGGACGCTCGTCAGCCTGCGCATACAGCGGAGAGGAAGCGAGTGCGAGGAAGAGGACGG
>JAHWKJ010000437.1 GCA_019347905.1 Planctomycetota bacterium | reverse complement strand
GAAGGACGGATACCACACGTTCCGCATCCCGGCCCTCCTCACAACGAAGGCGGGAACGCTCTTGGCGTTCTGCGAAGGGCGAACGACCGGCCGCGGCGATCACGGCGATATCGACCTTGTGCTGCGCCGCAGCAGCGACGGCGGCCAAAGCTGGGGACCCCTGGAGCTGGTTTACGAAGAGGGAGACACGAAGAAGATCACGATCGGTAATCCCTGCCCCGTGGTCGATCAGGGCGCCGGGACCATTTGGCTCCCTTTCTGCCGCGACAACCGCGACGTGCTGGTCACGCACAGCGAGGACGACGGCCGCACGTGGTCGCCGCCGCGCGACATCACCGCCGACGTGAAGCGGAAACATTGGGGCTGGTACGCCACGGGACCCGGCGTGGGAATCCAGCTCGAGCGCGGCGAGCATCGGGGCCGGCTGGTAATTCCCTGCGATCACCGCGAGCCGCTCGAAGGTCGCGACCCCACCGTGTCGCACGTGTTCTTCAGCGACGACGGCGGCAAGTCATGGCGCCTGGGCGGCTCCACCGAGCTGCACACGAATGAGTGCCAGGTGGTCGAGCTTTCCGACGGGCGGCTGCTGTTGAACATGCGGAACTACTGGGGCCGCGACGCCGGCCGCCAGGATCGCGACAAGATGCGGGCGATCTCCTACAGCGCCGACGGCGGAGAGACGTGGTCGCCGCTGGAGTTCGACGCGACGCTCGTGGAGCCGATCTGCCAGGCGAGTTTGATCACGCTGCCGGTGAGAGGAAGCAAGGCGCCGCTGCTGGTTTTCTCGAATCCCGCTTCGCCGAGCCGGCGCCATCGTCTGACCGTGCGGATCAGCGAAGACGAGGGAGAAACGTGGCCGCACTCGCGACTCCTGCACGAAGGCCCCTCGGCGTACTCCTGCCTGGCCGCGCTCCCCGGCGGCGAGATCGGCTGTCTCTACGAAGGGGGCGAGAACGACGCTTACGAGAAGATCATCTTCGCGCGGTTTCATCGGAGCTGGATCACCGGCGACGAATGATGTCTGAATTTGCGAAACCGATCGCCGAGTGGTGCGCCACGGTCATCGAGTTGGTCGGCATCGGCATCATTTCCGTCTTCGCCCTCTATGCACTGGCATCCGCGGTGACGCTGGGGTTTGCGCGCACGGGGCGCGACGAGGGCGCCTTGCACACTGCTCGCCAGCGTCTCGGGCACGGGATTCTGCTAGGGCTGGAGTTTCTGGTAGCGGCCGACATCATTCAGACCGTGGCGGTGGAGCTGACGTTCACCTCGGTGGGCGTGCTGGCGATTATTGTGGTTATTCGCACGTTTCTTAGCTTTACGCTTCACGTTGAGCTGACCGGCCGCTGGCCGTGGCAGAAGTCGCCGGGAGAGCCGAACGGCGCGCCGCCATAGAAGTTCGGCGGGGTCGGGGTGGTTTTTCGGTCGTGGATCCTGCGACGTGGCAAGATCATGGACCGAAAAACCTCCCCGACCCCTTCGGCACAGCACCAGCGGGTTTACGATTACAGGAAGTCCAGCAGCGACGTGCGGAGCGTGGTCGCTGTCTGGCGGAGCGACGCCTCCATCGACGTCTGCCGGGCGGTGAGGTTGGAGATCGTTTCCACCAGGTCGGCCTCGATCTCTTCGGCGAGCGTGCGGCGCAGCTCGACGTCTTCGTCCTGCAGCCGATGATCGAGAAAATCGAGGCTTTGCTGCCGGGCCCCCAGGTCGCCGCGGGAGAACGAAACCCGCTCCAGGTCCTGATCGAGCATTTCGGCCGCGCGGCTGATCTCGCGCACGTCGCCGGCTAACAGCGCCTCGTTCAAGCGCAGGAGCGTATTGAAGGCGCCGGCGGCCTCCTTGGAATTCACGTCGCGCCCGGCGAGCGTATTCGTGGCCGCGTCGGCCGCCGCCTGCTGCTCTCCGACGGCGATGAAGCCCAGGTCGAGGGCCGCCTCGCTCAAGGTGGAGCGGATCACCGTGAGCGGATCGTTCACCACGGCGGCGGCGTCCTGAAGTTCGATGCCGTTCCCCACCGCCGTCAAGCGGGCCGTGACCGCGGTCAGCGGGTCCTGGTTGTCGGGATGGTTGTTGATGAGGTCGAGCACGTCTCCCACGGTCGCCGCGGAAGAGATGTCGATCTCCAGCTCCTGCCCGTCGCTGCGGCGGAGGATGAAGTCGGTCCCTTCGGCGCTGTGGACGCCGCGGCCGTAGTTCAGCTCCGCGAGCGTCGTCTCGCGGGTGAAGGTCCGCAGCCCAAGCTGCGTGGCGGTGACGCCGCCGTTCTCGCCGACGCGGAAATCGACGCCGCTGGTCCGCGAGCGGAGGTCGATGCCGCTCCCAGAGGCGTTGATCTGCGCCAGCAAACCCGCGGGCGAGGAATTGAGGCGGTTGAGCATATCTTCGACGGTCTTGGCGTCCGTGAAGTCGATCACGAAGGTTTCGTCGCCGATGGTGACGTGCAGGCCGGCAGCGCGGTCCAGCGCCTCGCCCGACCCGCCGGACGTCACCGCCGTCGCAGCGAGATCGATAACTCCCGTCCCGGCGGCGGAGGGAACGGAGGTGTCTTTGCCGTCCAGCCGCGCAGTGAAGAGGGCGGAGACGGTCGGCTCGTTCTGCAGCGCGGCCAGGACTTGCTCGGCGGTGGACTCGCCGCGATCGACGTGAACGAAGATCGTGCCGGCGTCGCCGCCGCTGTTGCCGGTGTTGCCGATAATCACTCCCGCGTCGGCGGGCGCCACCGTGCGCGTGAGATCGAGCGCTTCGCCGGCGGAGTTGTCCCCGGAGACGGTGAAAAGTCCCGTCCCCTCGATGGCCGCGATGACGGAGGCCACGCTGGTTGTGCCGGCGTCGTCGATATCGACCGTCAACCGCCGGGCGACGGGATCGTAGGCAGCGCTGGGCGTATCGCCCAAGCCGTTGACGGTTCGCAAGTCGATTCGCACGTTGTTGAGCTGCGAACCCGGATTCACCGCGGTCAACAGTAAGTCGTTCCCCACGCCCGAGAGCGACAGTGCGGCCCGCGCCGCCACCGGAGTCGCGGAGTACGAAGCCGTCTCAGTGCCCGCGGTCAGTCCCGGCGCCGCCTGCAACAATTCATCATCGACGAACTGGATCGTCACGCCGTTGCCCGCCGGGCCGTTCGCCTTGGCTTCTACGACGAGATCGTTGTTCGCCCCCGGCACGGAGAGCAGGGCGCTGGCTCGCACGCCGAGCAAGTCGTCCAACGGCGACGTGAGCCGCAGACGCGGCGTGAGCGGACCGCCTTGAATGGCGAGCCCCGTATTGTTCGGCGCCACGATGCCGAGCTGCGCCGCGGTGCGGCCTCCGCCGATGTCGCTGATGGTCAGGTTCCCGCCGCCGGCGGCGTCGAGCTCGAGGTTGAGTCCCGTCGGTCCCAGCCGCACGATGACGCCGCGGTTCTGCGGCGGCTGGGCCTCGATGCGCCGCACCACGTCCCGCTAGGTCTTGGCGCCGGTGAGGTCGATCGTGCTGCTGGAGACGCCGTCCGAGATGACGATGCTGCCCAGCTCCACGCCGTCGCCCCCGCGCAAATCCGACAGCTTGATATTGTCGGCAAGCACCGGCGTGAGCGTCGCCGAGCCGCGCACCTCGGCCGAGACCCCTCCCAAGACAGACGTCCCCGCGATGCTCGCCGAGAAGAGCTGATCGAGGTCGGCGTAGCTTTGCAGCTCGCCTTCGTTCCCGTGATAGACAACAGCTCCGTCGCGGGCTTCATACGGCCGGACGGTGGTCGTCGTGCCGGCGAAGAGGAAGCGGTCGCGGAACTGCTGGTTCCCCATGTCGAGGAGTTGCCCGAGCGCGGACTCGATCTGGGCCGAGATCGCAAGCCGCTCGGTGTCGCTGGTCGAACTGTCGGCCGCGCGGACCGCGGCGCCGCGGACGTCGTTCAACAGGTCGGTCACGCGCGCGACGGCGGTCTCGCTCGCCGCCAGGTAGGAGCGGCTGGTGTTGAGGTTCACCTGCGCCTGTCCCTTTTGCTCCAGAATCCGCTGCAGCGCCACGCCGCGCGACGCGGCGGCTGCGTCGTCGCTGGGGGCCAGCACCCGCCGGCCGGTGCTCAACTGGCTGGTGAGACGAAGAATCTCCGTCTGGTCCGACTGCATCTGCGCCACCAGCCGCTGCTGAATCAGCAGGCCGGAAGATCGGCCGATCGGAAGTGGAAAGACGCCCGACATTGTCTAAATGCGGATTGCGGAATGCGGAATGCGGAATGGATACAGTTCGCGATTCATAGGTTGATCAGGGTTCCCAGCAGCTCGTTGACGGTGGAGATGAATCGGGCGGAGGCTTGGAAGGTGCGCTGGAACGAGATCATGCGGACCGCCTCTTCGTCGAGGTTAACGCCGCTGGTGGCGAGCTTTTGACCTTCCAAGGTGTTCTTGAAGACGCGGTAGCCTTCGTTCGAGGCGCGCACGGCGCCGGAGTTCTGCGTGACCTCGGCCACGATCGACTCGTACTTGCCGAACAACGTCGAGCCTCCCTGCGAGTCCAGCGGAGTCTCCAGCAGCACCGCCAGCGTCTCGGCGTTGTCGGCGTCCTGGCCGATGCCTGCCCGGCTGGCGGCGAACGTGGTCGGATCGCTCCGGACGACCAGCGAGGTGTTGACGTCGCGGGCGGTCGTTCCGGTGAAGAACGTGTTGATCCCCAGCGATGCGAGCAGGCCGCTCGTGTCGTCTGCGAACGAGAATTCGAGGTTGTCGGACTCCACCCGCAGATCGAGCCGTCCCTCGGGGGTGATCGACGCGGCCAACCCGTCGATCGCATCAAGCTGCTGCACCAGGTCATCCAGCGTCGCGTCGTCATCCAGGCCGTTCAGCGCGACGCGGATGTCGGTCGTTGTCGTCTGCCCGGTTTGCCGGTCGAGCAGCAGCACCTGAAAGCCGCCGTTGTCGGGGGTGAAGGGAAGGCCCGCCTGATCCAGCGGCGCCGCGGCATCGAGAATCGCGTGCTCGGCCGTGATCTGCTGATGACCGTTCAATCCCTGCCCGCCGGCGTAGACGCGGTTGAACTCGAACAGGAGCGACTGCGTGAACTCGTCCAGGCGGTCGAGGAATCCGCCCAGCGCGTCGTCGCGGGCGGAGAGCAACCCACCCAGTTCGCCGCCGGCGCTTTGCAGCGGAGCGTCGGTCTCCTCGATTCGCAGTTCGTACGCCAGCAAGCCGCGGTCGGCGTTGGTGACGGTCTTCACCGGCCGGGATCGGCCGTCGAAGATGAGAAACTCGCCGCCGGCGAAGACGTTCACCGCGCCGGTGGCTTGCTCCACGGAGCGGACATCGATCAGCTCGGCGAGCTTCGTCAGCGCCTGCTGGCGGCGATCGCGGAGGCCGCCGGCGTCGCTGGGCGAGGCGCCTCCGCCTTCGGCCTGCACGATCTGCACGTCGAGCCGGGCGATCTCGTGGGTCAAGAGGTTGATCTCGCCCGCGGTCGTGCCGATGCGGTCGTTCACGTCCTTCCGCGCCTGCCGCACGCGAGAGTCGAGCCGCCGGATGTCGGCCGCCAGCGTGTC
>JAHWKJ010000436.1 GCA_019347905.1 Planctomycetota bacterium | reverse complement strand
CTGCGGATCATCGAGCCGTGACACACGATCGACCCCGGCACGAGTTCGACATCCGGGTCCGTTACGTCGAGACGGACCCGATGGGTTTCCTGCACCACTCGCATTACTTCACGTACTTCGAGATGGGGCGGACGGAACTGTTCCGCGCTTCCGGCGGCGATTACCGCAAGATGGAAGAGAGCGGCCTGTTCCTGGTGGTGGCCGAAATCGCCTGCAAGTTCCGCGCGCCGGCCCGCTACGACGACGTCCTCACCGTGCGGACGACGCTGGCCGACATCGGCCCCATCAAGATCGAGCACGACTACGAACTGCTCCGCGATGGCAAACTGCTGGCTAGCGCCCACAGCGTGCTGGCCTGCGTCGACAGAAACGGCCGCCTGACGCGCATGCCCGACGAGATCTTCCGCGTGGAGTCGTAGAGCAAGCGTCCCACTTGCTTCAAACGGCCAGCGGCCGACGACACATCGCGCACAAGCGAGACGCTTGTGCTACGTCAGGCAAGCAGCGCCTCCACGACGTTCCCGTGCACGTCGGTCAGGCGGAAGTCGCGGCCCTGGAAGCGGTGCACCAGCCGCGTGTGGTCGAAGCCCAAAAGGTGCAGGATCGTCGCGTGCAGGTCGTGCACGTGGACCACGTCCTTCACGGCTTTGAAGCCGAACTCGTCGCTTTCGCCGTAGGTGACGCCCGGCTTGATGCCGCCGCCGGCCAGCCACATGGTGAAGGCAGTGGGGTGATGGTCGCGGCCGTCGTTGCCGCCCTGCACCATCGGCGTGCGGCCGAACTCGCCGCCCCACACCACCAGCGTGTCTTCCAGCAGGCCTCGCTGCTTGAGGTCCTTGACCAGCGCGGCGCAGGCCTGGTCGGTGTCTTTGCAGTTCTGCTTGAGGTCGGCCACGAGGTTGCCGTGCTGGTCCCACGCCTCGTGGAAAAGCTGCACGAACCGCACGCCCCGCTCGACGAGCCGCCGGGCCAACAGGCAATTGTTGGCGAAGGACGGCTTGCCTGGCTCCGCACCGTACAGTTCGAGAATGTGCTGCGGCTCGCCCGCCAGGTCCATCAACTCCGGCACGCTCGACTGCATGCGAAACGCCATCTCGAACGAGTTGATGCGCGTGGCGATTTCGGGGTCGCCGGTGGCGGCCAGCCGCATCTGGTTCAGCCGCGCGATCGATTCGAGCGACTCGCGCTGCACGTCGCCGGTCACGCCGCCTGGGTTCGACAGGTACAGGACGGGATCGCCGCTGGTGCGAAACTGCACGCCCTGGTACAGGGTGGGCAAAAAGCCGCTGCCCCAGTTCGAGTTCCCGCCGCTGGGGCCTTTCTTGCCGGAGCTGAACACGACGAAGCCGGGCAGGTCGTCCGATTCGCTGCCCAGGCCGTACGTCGCCCACGCCCCCATGCTGGGCCGGCCGAACTGCTGCGAGCCGGTATTCATCAGGATCTGGCCCGGAGCGTGGTTGAAGGCGTCAGTCACCATCGACTTGACGATCGCGATGTCGTCGACCACGCCGGCCAGACGCGGCAAGAGTTCCGACAGTTCCGCCCCACACTCGCCGTGGCGGGCGAACTGGAACTTGGGCCCCAGCAGCTTCGAGTTGGGATTGATGAAGGCCGCGCGGTAGCCCTCGATCAGTTCCGGCGGCGGCAGCGTGCCGTCGAACTTGGCGAGCTGCGGCTTGTTATCGAACAGATCCAGGTGGCTGGGCGCGCCGGCCATGAACAGGAAGATGACGCGCTTGGCTTTGGCTGCGTAATGCGGCGTCTTCGCGGCGAGCGGCCTGCCGGTACCGACCGGCATCGCAGCGCTCGCATCGCGGCCGAGGAGATTCCCCAACGTAATCGCCCCCAGCCCGACGCCGCACTGCTCGAGAAACCATCGCCGCGTGACGGCGGCGGGATTCGCGTGCCGGTACAAATGGTCCTGACAGTTCATGACTCGTTGTCTCGTCCAATCGCCGGTGCTCAGTTCGTGCGCCAAATTCATGCAACCGCCGAGGATGCAGGCAGCAACAGGTTGAAATGCTGCATCTCGTGGAAGCGCAAGGTAATCACCCGGCCGTTGCTGAGCAGGACTTCGTGTTGTTGTGCTCCACGTTCGTCAAAGTCGAACTCGTCGTAAAGCCAGCGGACGTCATCTGCGGAACAGGGCCACTTCCGTTCGACTTCCTGGATCAAGGGATCTTCGACCAGCGCATAGATGAGCACGACCAGCTTCGTCTCGTGCCGGGTGGATACGATCGCGAGAGAGTTCTCCGCAGTCGGCAACTGGGGCAGCGACATTCCCAGGTACCGAGCATCGTGCAGGCACAGGGACTCCGCAATCTTCCGAGTGGACGGCGAGAGCCGGGCACCAATTCGCGTCAGATGGATTCTGTACTGGACGATTGCCGTTTCCCACTGTTGATGCGTGTCCTCCGCCGTCTTGTCGTCCCGAGCGTTGAGCTGAAGGTACAGGTCCGGCGTGAAGAATCTCATGGCTTCGTAATCGTCTCGTCCAGATTCAACAGCACCCGCGCCACGACGGTCCACGCGGCGAGCTGTGCCGGCGTCGCGCCGTCTGGCAGCATCGGAGGATTGGCCGAATCGGCCCCGGCGACCGCCCAGGCATCTGCGTCCGCCGTCGCAAAGCGCTCGACCTGCCGCTGGTGCGTTTCCAGTAGCACGGCAATTTCGTCGTCGGTCGGCTTGCGGGCGAGGCAGCGGCGGAATGCATACTCGGCCCGCTCGCGATCCGTTGCGCCGCCTGCGAGCAGCGTTCGCAACGCGAGGGCGCGGGCGCATTCGACGAACAACGGTTCGTTGAGCGTCGTCAGCGCCTGCAGGGGCGTGTTCGACCGTGCCCGCCGCACGCACGAGAAGTCGCCGTTGGGCGCGTCGAACGCCTCCAGCATCGGGTACGGCACCGAGCGGAAGCGGAACGTATACAGCGCCCGGCGGTAGCGGTCGGCGCCGGCGTCCTCGTTCCACACCTTCGGTCCATAACTGGCCGGCGGCTGGAACAGGAAGTCCGGCGCCGGCGGATAGACGCTGGGTCCGCCAAGCTTCGGATTGAGCAGCCCGCTGGCGGCCAGGGCAACATCGCGGACGACTTCGGCCTCGACGCGGATTCGGGGACCGCGCGCAAGCAGACGGTTGTATGGATCGCGCGCGAGCAGTCCCGGCGTGACATCGGACGACTGCCGGTACGTGCCGGAGGTGACGATCAGCCGATGGAGCCGCTTGAGACTCCAGCAGAGTTGAGGGTTGAGAGTTGAGGGTTGAGGGTCAGAACTGCGAGCCGCACTGACTGCTGACCGCTGATCGCTGACCGCTGACGTCTGGCCCTCGACGCTCGACTCTCGACTCTCGACTCCCACAAACTCCACCGCGAGCCAGTCGAGCAGGTCCGGGTGCGACGGCGCTTCGCATTGCGAGCCGAGGTCTTCACTGGTGCTCGCGAGGCCCGTGCCGAAGTACGACTGCCACACGCGATTGACCATCGATCGCGCCGTCGTCGGCGAGGCCGGATCCACCAGCCAGCGGGCAAACGTCAGCCGCGTCGGCGGAGCGCCCTCCGGCAGCGGATGCAGAAACGCCGGCACGCCCGGCTCGACCGCTTCCAAGGGCTTGAGAAAATCGCCGCGCTTCAGCACGTGGGTCCCGCGCGGTTCGTCGCGCTGGAGCAGCACGAGTTGTGAGCTGCCCGCCGGATGCTGCCGCCAGAGCTCTTCGATCTGGTCGCTGGCCTCTTTCCATTCGGGGACGGTCGTCCGCCAGTGGCTGAAGACGGCCGCGGTCTGGGCCGGTGTGCGCTCCTCGCGCGGCACGGAAAGGATCTCCCGCACGCCGCGCGGCAGCGGGTCGGCGGCTGCGTCCGGCTGTGTGGTGATCGACAGCCGGAAGCAGCCGAGGTTGTGGTTCTGGTTGTCGTCGCTGTTCCAGCCGCCGTGCTTCTGCACGAGGTGGAACGTGAGCAGCGTGCCGGCCGCGTGGTCGATGGGCGCTTCCAGCGTGAAGACGGCCTCATACGGGCGATTACGCCGGTGCGGGCCGATGTCGTGGCTCCACGCGGTCAGCTCGTCGCCATCGACGGCGAAGGCGACCGACCCCGTCACGCGGCGCTTGCCGCTCTTGTCGTCGTAGATCGCGGCCAGTTCCGTCTCCGGCGGATTGACGTTGGCGGTCGCGCGGGCGATCTTCAGGCGCGTCTTCTGGCCCGGAGCATCGACGGGCGCGGCCTCGACGAAGAACTCGCTCAGCGCGGCCGTCCCCTGGATCGACCGCCCCGGCCCGCCCAGCGGCAGGTTCGGATGATTCAAGAGCTCCAGCCGAAAGGCGGTGATGCCCCGCGCGTCCGTCCGCACGCGGAATGTCGCGTCGTGCTTGGTGGGCGCGTAGCTTTGCGCGAGCAGCGAGCCGTCGGACTGCGGGAGGTACTTCTGGCCGCCGGTCGTCAGGTCTTCGGGGAACGGCATCACCGGCTGCCATGCTGGAACCTTGTCGCGGACGGAGTTTTCCCACGCGGCCATCCGCTCGGGCCAGTCGGGATGACGGTGCTGGAGGTCGGCTTCGATCTCGCGAATGCGGCGGAACAACTCGGCCCGCTGCATCTGCTCGTCCGGAGTATAGGCAGCGACGTTCGCCTCGTGGTCGTTGTTCAAAAAGGCGAACATGCGGTAGTACTCGCGCTGCGTCAGCGGGTCGTACTTGTGGCTGTGGCACTGGGCGCACTGAATGGTGATGCCGAGGATGCCCTTGCCGATCGCATCCATGCGATCGAACATCGCTTCCATGCGGAACTGCTCGGGATCGACGCCGCCTTCCTCGTTGATCATCGAGTTCCGCAGGAAACCGGTGGCGACGAGCTGGTCCTGAGTGGCGTCGCGCGAAGGGGTCAGACCCCTTTGCGGGCCAGCGGCGTTGAAAGTGGAAGACGGGTGACCCGCAAAGGGGTCTGACCCCGTGGCCGTGGAGCTCACATCGCGCGAGGGGGTCAGACCCCTTTGCGGACGAGCGGTGCTGACGTTGGAAGGCGTGCCAGCCGCAAAGGGGTCTGACCCCGTGGGTGTATCATCGCGCAACAAGTCGCCGGCGATCTGCTCGATGATGAAGCGGTCGTAGGGCAGGTCGCGATTGAACGCCGAGACCACCCAGTCGCGGTACGACCACACGAACCGCGGCTTGTCCTTCTCGAAGCCGTCGGAATCGGCATAGCGGGCCGCGTCGAGCCAGTGCCGGCCCCAACGCTCGCCGTAGTGCGGCGAGGCCAGCAGCCGGTCGACCTGCCTCTGGTACGCGTGAGGACTGTCGTCGGCCACAAACTCCTCGACGTCTTCAATCGTCGGCGGCAGTCCGACGAGATCGAGGTACAGCCGACGCAGTAGCGTAACCTTGCCGGCTTCGGCAGACGGCGCCAGTCCTTCCCCCTCCAGCCGCGCCAGGACGAACGCATCGAGCGGATTGCGCGCCGGGAAGCCCACCGGTTGCAACCGGTGGGCTTCAGGCACATCCGGCCGCACCGGCGGCGTGAAGGCCCAG
>JAHWKJ010000435.1 GCA_019347905.1 Planctomycetota bacterium | reverse complement strand
CAGATCGATATCCGCTACGTATCCGTCGGTGTATCGTCCCACCTGTTATCGGGTGCATATCCACACAGCCAGTTCAGCGCATGATGGCGCTCATTGGCGATCGAGCGGACCTCGGACCACTGCATCTCCGTCAGATCACGATAGGCTTTCCCCTTCGCTGGGAAATCATCGTCGATACATGGCGGCATTGTGCCCTTCTCTGCTGCCTTTTGCGCCGAAAAGCGAACGACGTCGTCGTAGCTCCGAAAACCTGCCGCGGCGACCCGATCATCGGCAGGAAACGCGTCGCCGCGCTCGATCAATTCCCGAGTGCGACTGCGCCAGTGCCAAAGCTCTGCCGTGCCCCGTGCGCGGTCGATCTCTGCCAAATCTCGAAGCCGCGCGGTACGGACAAACGTAGTCACGTCAGGTTTCGGGAATTCCTTGAGCAGGTCGTGGTCAGCGCTGGTGTCGTAGGGCGGCATTTCAGGTACCAGACCGAGCGCCCACATCAGGACCAGTGCTGCCTCCATCCTCCAGGAAGCGTCAACTTGTTGCCGCTCGGTCATCGTAGCCATCGTGCTTTCGGCGTACTCCTGCTCGTGCGGCGACAAGTGCTCCCACAGGCCGCAGTCACGCAGTGGTTGCCAGAACTGGTCCCGCCGTTCCTCGGCCTGACGTTCGAACTTCAGATGCTCGTCCTCACTCCAGCGCGAGCTAATCTCACGAAGCATTTCTCGCGGCGGAGCGACCAGTGCGGAAACCACGACGTGCTTGAGTATCACCAAGCGCCGTGCAGCATCTTCCGGCGTCGGTCGTAAGTTGCATTCGTCGGAGCACATGTTCAAATCAAGCTCGCGCCGCCTGACGATGAAGGTTGCGCACAGCGAGTTCGTCGAAAGCTGCGCGGCGGATGCGGCAGGGTTCGACTTCTCTTCCGACACAAATGAAGAACGGATTCAGTCCCGTCGCTTCAGCCGCGTGGAATACGGTCACGGGACTGGTGCCCGACGCAATGACCTTTCCATCCGCAAAGCCGATCCACGTGCCATCGTACTGCGGGAGGAGTTGATCGCGGACGGCCCAATAATCCGCTTCGTTTTTTCGCCGGTCGGGATGAAGCTGCCGGGCGATGTCGGGCGGGAGTTGATCGGCGATCTTCTTCATCGGCCACCTTTGCTGCGTCAGGCTACCCTCAATTATAGGGCGAACGCTGACGCGGCTTTCACAGTAGCTCCGCAATCGGCTCGCCCGAGGGCAGGATGTGGATCGGGCGGCCGGAGTGGTCGGGGAAGGTGCCGCGCGGGTCGATGCCGAAGCGGCGATAGATCGTTGCCAGCAGGCAATTGGAATCCATGATCCGCTCGACCGGTTCTTCGGCGCGGCGGCTCGTGGCGCCGATGACCTGGCCCATGCGCAGGCCCCCGCCGGAGACCAGCACGCTCATCGCCTGCGCCCAGTGGTCGCGGCCGGGGCGGCCGCTGGGGTCCTGGTGGCGAATCAGCGGCGTGCGGCCGAATTCGCCGCAAAAGATGAACAGCACCCGCCGGTCCAGCCCGCGTTCGAACAGGTCTTCGATAATCGCCGACACCGAATGGTCGAACGAGGGCAGCTTTTCTTCGTAAGCCTTGAAGATGTGCGAGTTGACGGAGTGGTCGTCCCAGTTGCTGGTACGGCCGGTTTCGGCCCGCAGCCGGTACGTCGCCTGGCACTGCACGAAACGCACCCCTGCCTCGACCAGCCGCCGGCACGTGAGCAGGCTCTTGCCCCAGTGCGTCTCGCCGTAGCGAAGGCGGGTGCGCTCGCTTTCCTCTGACAGGTCAAACGCCCGGCGCACGCGGCTGGACGAGAGCATTTCGACGGCCCGTTGCTGGAAGGCGTCCATGGCGGGCATCATGCCGCTGGAGTCGATTTCGCGCGGCAAACGGTCGAGCGTCGCCTGCAGGTTGCGCCGCCGCGTGAGGGCGATCAGCCCCTCCGACGAGATGGCGAGGTTATCGGTCCCGCCCGGGCGGCGGTAGATCGGCACGGGATCGTAGATGTTGTTCCCGCTGGCGGTGACGGGGTTCGGATCGGGCATGAAGGCTTCGTAAGCCGGCCCCAGATACGCCGGGCCTCCGCCATAAAACGGCGTATTGGCAACGAAGGGGGGCACCCCGACCGTCTGTCCTTCCAGCCGACGCGCCACGATCGAGCCGATCTCCGGAAACTCGGAGCGCGGCAGGTTCGCCGCCACCGATGAATGGCCGGTGAGGAAGCGGTGCGTGCCGCCGGAGTGCTGGTTGCGCTCGTGGTGCAGGCTGCGGATGAGCGTGAAGCGGTCTCCACACGCCGCCAGCTTTGGCAAGAGTTCCGTAATCTCCATCCCCGGCACCGTGGTGGCGATGGGACGGAACGGGCCGCGATACTCCGCCGGGGCTTGCGGCTTGAGGTCGAACAGGTCGATGTGGCTGGGGCCGCCGTTGGCCCAGAAGAGGATGACCGAGAACTCGTGGTCGAGCTGCGCCTTTGCGCCGGCCTCATTCGCAGCGCTCCCGGCCGCGAACAGCCGAGCCATTGTGGGAGAAATCCCTGTGCTGAGCGCGCCGAGGCCGAGGCCGCCGAGCTTCAGCCATGCCCGCCGGTCCAGCGGCCCGGGGCAGGCGAACGGGTTGCCGCGCCGGTCGCGAGACATTCGGCAATCCTCGTGCCAGATCGCACAGTGAAGGGGTCAGACCCCTTTGCGGATGAACGGCCACCCTACGTCCTGTATCGGCGGCCCGCAAAGGGGTCTGACCCCGTTCCGCCAGTGATCGTACTTTACCCCCTGGGGGCGTGCACTGCGAGCGAAAGCCTGCCCGGCCTGTCGCGGTCGGGGAAGGTGGATCGAATACGACGCTCCTCTATGCCGATTCTTCCGCCGGCATCGGAAACTCAATTCCCGGTTACTTGCCTGCGCGCTTGGGAAAGGCCATGATCGGGCGTTTTCTGTAGCCGCCCCTTGCGCACCCGTTTTGAGACGCGAGAGATGCATCGTTACGTCGGCCCCCGCCTGTCCGCCATGATGTTTCTGCAGTTCTTCATCTGGGGGGCCTGGTACGTCACGGTGAACCAGTACATGGCGAAGATCGGCATGGATGAATCGATCGGCTGGGCCTATACCGTCGGGCCGATCGCCGCCATCATCTCGCCGTTCTTCCTGGGCATGGTGGCGGACCGCTTCTTCGCCACGGAACGCGTGCTGGGGGTGATGCATCTTCTCGGCGGCGTCGCCATTTTCTTTTCGCCGGAGATGGCCCAACTGTCCCTGGATCTGTGGCAGGATCTGTCGGCGGATCTGACGGCCCAGGGAATCGACCCGGCGCAGCAGGCGACCGAGTACGTGATCAACCCGGCCCATCTGCCATTCATCGGCATGCTGCTGGTCCACATGCTGTGCTTCATGCCCACGCTGGGGCTGACCAACACCCTGGCCTTTCACAACATTACCGACCAGGAGCGGCAGTTTCCGATCATCCGGGTGTTCGGCACCATCGGCTGGATCGCGGCGATCCTGCTTGTCAGCCGCGTATTGCACGCCGACGAACAGTCGCTGCCCCTGCGGATTGCGGGCGGGGCGGCTGTGCTGCTCGGGCTGTACAGCTTCACGCTGCCGCACACTCCGCCCACCGCCGCAGGCGAGAAGGCCCGCATCCGCGACGTATTGGGGCTCGAGTCGTTGTCGCTGATGAGAAGTCCCTCGTTCAGCGTGTTCATCGTCAGCTCGATGCTGATCTGTATCCCGCTCGCAGCCTATTACAGCTTCGCTTCGCTGTTTGTGAACCATGCCGGCTTTCACGATCCGGCGTTCAACGTGATGTTCGGCCAAATTGCCGAGATCCTGTTCATGCTGATCATGCCGCTGATGTTCGTGCGGCTGGGCGTGAAGTGGATGCTGCTCGTGGGCATGCTGGCCTGGGTTGCGCGCTACGGGCTGTTTTCGGCGGCGGCGGATGACGGTGTGGTGTGGATGATCCTGCTGGGAATCCTGCTGCACGGCATCTGCTACGACTTCTTCTTCGTGACGGGGCAGATTTACGTCGACAAGAAAGCGCCCGTCGCCATTCGCGGACAGGCGCAAGGGTTCCTGGTGCTGGTGACGCAGGGGATCGGCCTCGGCATCGGCGCGCAACTCATCCAACGCATCGTCAACGCGTACAAGTCCGACGATGCCGCGGAACTCGCGGGCCAGGCCGAAGCGTTGCGCAGACAGTACGAAGCTCTCAGCGAGCAGGCGGAGCAGAGCCCGGCGCAGGCCGAGACGCTGCTGTCGCAGGCGAACGAAGCATGGAACCGCGCGAGCGAGCTCCTGCTCCAAAGCTACAACTGGGAACGCATCTGGCTGATTTGTGCCGTCGCGGCGCTGGTGGTGATGGTGCTGTTCGCAGTCCTGTTCCACGACCGCTTCAGCCGCCGCGAGCGGGAGTCGATTACGGAGGGTGAGGTGAGCCAGGCGGCGTCGCGGGAGGAACAGCCGTGAGCATCGAATGCGGCGTGCCTCGTCCGACTGACCGCGGCCCCAACTCCTCTTCCCAATGACCGCGCGTCTCCCCTGGAGCATTCGCTGGCGGCTGAGTGTGCTGTGGGCGCTGGAGTGGGGCATCACCGGGGCCATCCTCAGCTATCTGCCGCTGTACTTCAAAGAGAACGGACTCTCCGAAGACGAGCAGGCCCAGGTGATGGCCATGTCGGCCTTTGGGTTGTGGATCGCGCCCATCGTCGTCGGGCAGATCTGCGACCGCTGGATGGCCAGCGAGAAGTACATGGCCCTCGCGCACTTCGCCGGCGGCTTCCTGCTGCTCTTGCTGCCGGTGGTAACGCATGGCTACCGGCAGGAGCCGAGCGGCGGCAACTTCGCCCTGCTGCTCTTGTTGATGGGGCTTTATGCCTGCGCGTACTTTCCCACGGTGCCGGTGGCGAGTTCGCTGTCGTTCCGCAACCTGCCGGATCCGGACGGGCAGTTCGGCTCGGTGCGGATCTGGGGCACGGTGGGCTGGGTGCTGGCCGGGCTGGTGCTATCCATCTGGCTGGGCCGCGAGAGCTTCGGCCGCTGGCTGGTGGACGTTTTCCCCGCGACGGCAGGCCTCGTCGCCTGGTCGACGGAAGCGCTCGACTGGCTGCCGGAGCCATCCAGCGCCGATTGCTTCCGCATCGCGGCGGTGTTGTCGTTTGCGCTGTCGGCGTTCTGCGTCTTCCTGCCGGAGACGCCGCCGGCCGAGAAGGCTCCCGGGCGTTTCGCGCCCTGGGAGGCGCTGGGAATGTTCCGCAGGCCGGCGTTTTCGCTGTTGATCGCGATCAGCTTTGTGATGGCGGCGGTCGTGCCGTTCTACAACTATGCCGTCCCCAAGATGCTGGAGCATGTGGGCGTGGCGAACCAGTGGGTGCCGGCGCTGATGACGATCGGGCAGGTGTCGGAGTTCGCAGCCCTGGCGCTCTTGCCTGTGTGCCTCAAAAAGTACGGCCTGAAGTTCACGTTCTTCCTCGGGATGACGGCGTGGCTGGTGCGGTACGCGCTATTCGCGGCGGATGCGCC
>JAHWKJ010000434.1 GCA_019347905.1 Planctomycetota bacterium | reverse complement strand
CGACAGCTTCGGAATCCGCCAGGGCTCTGCCCCGTTGGCGATGTAGCCGTCGGACAGGAAGATCACCGGCGTCATGAAGTTGACCGCGATCCGCATGGCTTCCTGGACGGCGTCGAAGCAGTCGGCGGGCGTGGCGGCGGCGACGATCGGCAGCGGCGACTCGCCGTTGCGGCCGAACATCGCCAGCAGCAGGTCCGACTGTTCGGTCTTTGTGGGCAGGCCCGTGCTGGGGCCGCCGCGCTGCACGTCGACGATCACCATGGGCAGTTCGGTAATCACCCCCAGCCCCATGGCCTCGCCCTTGAGGCAGATGCCCGGGCCGCTGGAGGCCGTGACCGACAACTCGCCGCCGAACGCCGCACCGACGGCCGCCGACATGGCGGCGATTTCGTCCTCGGCCTGAAACGTGCGCACGCCGAATTCTTTGAGCCGCGAAAGCTCGTGCAGAATATCGCTGGCCGGCGTGATGGGATAGCCGGAGTACATCAGCTTCTTGCCGGCCAGCTTCGCCGCGGTCGCGAGGCCGAAGGCCAGCGCCTCGTTGCCGGTGATTTTGCGGTACTTGCCGGGCGGAAGCTGCGCGGGCGGGACTTCGTAGTGGACGGTGAACGACTCGGTGGAGAAGCCGTAGTTCGCCCCGCCGCTGAGCGCCCGCAGGTTGGCCTCCGCCACCGCCGGATTGCGGGAGAACTTCGACTTCACCCACTCTTCGGTCGGACCGGAGTCGCGCTCGTACAGCCAGTACACCAGGCCTAGCGCGAAGAAGTTGCGGCACCGGTCGGCCTCGCGCTGCGACAGGCCCAGGCCCTCGACCGAGTCGCGGGTGAGGCGGGTCATCGGCACGCGGTGCACGCGATAGCCCGCCAGGTAATCGCCGTCGTCCAGCGGGTTCTTCTTGTAGCCGGCTTTTGCGCAGTTGGACTTGTCGAAGGCGTCTTCGTTGACGATCAGTGTGCCGCCGCGCTTCAGGTCCGAGAGGTTGGTCCGCAGGGCCGCCGGGTTCATGGCGACGAGAGTGTCGACTTCGTCGCCGGGCGTGTAAATCTCGTGGCTGGAGAAATGGAGCTGGAACCCGCTGACGCCGCTCAGAGATCCGGCGGGGGCGCGGATTTCGGCCGGGAAGTCGGGCAGCGTGCTGACGTCGTTGCCGAACGCCGCCGAGACGGTGGTGAACTGCGTGCCGGCGAGCTGCATGCCGTCGCCGCTGTCTCCGCAGAAGCGGATGACGACGTTGTCGCGCAGCTCGGTTTGTTTGCCGTTTGTGGTTCGGGTCTCCGCAACAGCCACGTCTGTGGATGGCATCAGTCGTCGACTCCTATGGGAAACCGCTGGGGCGCGCGATTCGGACGCGCGAAGCGGCGGTCGTCGAAAGACAATTTGGGTGAGTGGCGAAGCCCACGGGTTCGGGCCCGTGGGCGTCCGAGGCAGGGACACAGCCAAAGCGTGTCGGCAGGCAGGTTCATCTTAGGGCTGCTTTGCCCAAAAAAGGGGACTGTCCCCCTACCGGGTTGGGTTCAACAAATTGCCAGGCCCACTTCAGGAAGGGGACTGTCCCCTCTTTTGGGCAAAGCCTCAAAAGGTGGGGCGTCACGCCCCCTCGCGATGCCGCGCTATCAATTGGGCGTGCGAGGCCTGATTGTAGACGGCTTCGGGAAAGTGTTCGACCAGAAAGTGCGTGATGTTCTTGACGTCTATGATGCCCACGGGAGCGCCGCTGGCATCCACGACCGGCAGCCGGCGGTAGCCACCCTCGTCCATCCACCGCGTCGCATCGAACAGCGTCTGCTCCGTGGTGACCGTCTGCGGCCGCACGGTCATCACCTCAGAGAGCGGCGTGTTGAGGTCGCGGCCGGCGGCGATGACCCGCAACAGGTCGCGCTCCGTAAAGATGCCGACGAGTTTGCCGTCCGAGCAGATGAGGGCGCTGCCGTGGCTCTCCTCCCGCATTCGGGCGGCGGCGGCGGCGATGGTGTCGCCAGGCGTCAGCGTGGGCCTGGTCGACAGCGCGATCTCCCCGACCCGCGTCAACGTCAGGATGCTGCGGAGTTCCACCCGGCTCGAGTCGTCAGCCATGCCCAGCGGCGTCCAGCTCCCCGTGGAGCGATATTCGGGCTTGCCCGGAGGGAGACTGTCCCTTCTTTCCGGACCGGCACCAGTTCCAAGGCGGACAAAATACGCTGTCAGGGGTATTGTTGCACGCGAGGCAAATCTTGGAAAGCGTTACCTGACGGGAAAAATGCGTTACGCTATCGATTATGGCTGACGCGAGCGCAGAAACCTTCCCTTCGGAGCGGCTCGCGGAGTTTTGCGCGGCCGTCTTCCGCCATTGCGGCGTACCGGCAGCCGATGCCCGGCGGGCCGCCGAAATCCTGCTGGCGGCCGATTTGCGGGGCATCGATTCGCACGGCGTGGCCCGACTCTCCGCCTACTACGGCTTGTTAAAGACGGGTCGCATCAACCCCCGGCCGAACATCACGGTCGTCCGCGAGACGCCCTCCACCGCAACGGTCGACGGCGACAACGGCCTCGGCCTCGTCGTCGGGCCCGCGGCCAACCAGATCGCCATGGACAAGGCCGACGCCATCGGCAGCGGCTGGGTCGCCGTGCGGAACACCAACCACTACGGCATCGCCGGCTGGTACGTGCTGGAAGCCCTGCGGCGCGAGCAGATCGGCATCTCGATGACGAACACCAGCCGCATCACCGCCCCGTTGTGGGGCGCTGAACGGATGCTCGGCACGAACCCGTTGGCGATCGCGTTTCCGGGGCTGGAAGAGCCGCCGATCGTGATCGACATGGCGACGACCGCAGCGGCGTTTGGAAAGATCGAAATCGCGGTCCGCAAGGGGGAGCCGATCCCCGAAGGCTGGGCGATCGACAGCGAAGGCCGCCCGACCACCGATCCCAACGACATGGTCAACGGCGGCGCCATGCTGCCGCTGGGGTCGGAACGCTCGCGCGGCGGGCACAAGGGGTATTGCCTGGGGGCGATGATCGACCTGTTGTGCGGCCCGTTGAGCGGTGCAAACTGGGGTCCGTTCACGCCCGCATTCGCCCTCAGCCATCCCGATCCGCGCCGGCCGGTGGGGAAGGGCATCGGCCACTTCTTCGGGGCCATGCAGATCGCGGCCTTCATCGAGCCGGACGAGCTGAAGCGGCAGATCGACGATTGGATCCGCACCTTCCGTGCAACCCGTCCCGCGCCCGGCACGAATGGCCCGCTGATCCCCGGCGACCCGGAACGCGCGGCGGAACAGATCCGCCGCCGCGAGGGCATCCCGCTCATCGCGCCGGTCGTGGCGGAACTGCGAGTGATCGCCCGCGAGACGGGCGTGCCGTTCCCGCCGTAATCAAAGCAGCCGGGTCGCTCCGCGACCCGAGGCTTCCGGTCGCGGAGCGGAAGGGTCTACTTTCAGTCGCCCTTGACCCGCTTTCGGCATCGGGGTATCAACCCGCCGCTCATTTTCGGCGCGGAGGGTCCGCTCCCCGTAGAGCAAGCAGCCTCTTGCTCTAAGCGGCGAGCGACCGGCAGTCGTTTTGATCGGCACAAGCGGGACGCTTGTGCTACGGAGGTCCGGGATTCCATGCTCACGACACGGACGTCGCTGGCGGTTTTGCCGACAGGCCTGATCCTTGCCGCGGCGACGGCCTGGTGGGTGCTTCGTCCGACTGGCGAACCCCGGATGGTGTCGGCCGCCGATCAGACGGCGCCCGGCGCCGTTCCGCCGGCGCCGCAGGGCGACCCTGCCGCTCCGCCGGACGGGGCACAGCCGTTCTCCTACGAAGACGGCCATCCGGTCCTGCCGCCGCACCTGCACTACGCCTCGGACTGGACCAACTCCACCGAGCCGTTCCCGCTGCCGCCGGAGCTTGTCGGCGTCAACCTGATGAACCAGACGGCCCAGGAGGCCGAAGCCAAGAGCTGGGGCTGTGTCGCCTGCCACCAGGGGTCGCACGATCCGCATTATTCAAAGGCCATCCACATCGGCTGCACCGACTGCCACGGCGGGGACCCCACCTGTACCGAGAAGTACAAGGCCCACGTCGAGCCTCGCTTCCCCGACGCCTGGCGCACGTCCGGCAACCCCATCCGCAGCTATGCGCTGTTGAACCACGAGCGGCCGGAGTTCATCCGCTTCGTTAATCCGGGCGACCTGCGGGTGGCGCACATCAGTTGCGGCACCGCCGGTTGCCATCCCGAGGAAACGCTGCAAGTCAAGAAAAGCATGATGACCCACGGCTGCATGCTGTGGGGAGCGGCCCTGTACAACAACGGCTCGGTGCCCTTCAAGTGGCCGCGGTACGGCGAGTCGTACAGCATGCAAGGCAAGCCGCTGCGGCTGCAGACGGTGCCGCCGCCCACGCTCGAAGAACAGGACCAGAAGGGTGTGCTGCCGTTTCTCGATCCGCTGCCGCGCTACCCCGTCACTCAGCCGGGCAACGTGCTGCGAATCTTCGAGCGCGGCGGACGCTTCGCGATCGAGACCGGCATCCCGGAGCGGCTCAACGACCCCGGCAAGCCGCGCGAAAAGCTCGGCAATCGCGGGCTGGGGACGCTCAACCGCACCGATCCCGTGTTCATCGGCCTGCAGAAGACGCGGCTGTTCGATCCCACGCTGAACTTCCTGGGATCGAACGAGCACGCGGGCGACTACCGTTCCAGCGGCTGCACGTCGTGCCACGTGATCTATGCCAACGATCGCTCACCCGTGCATTCCGGGCCGTATGCCAGGTACGGCAATCGCGGTACGGCGGCGGCCGAGCCTGACGCCCTCGTCGCCAACGTCGACCCGACCATTCCCCCCGACGAGCCGGGGCACCCCATCGAGCACCGCTTCACGCGGGCCATCCCCACCAGCCAGTGCATGATCTGCCACATGCACCCCGGCACCAACGTGCTCAACAGCTACCTGGGCTACATGTGGTGGGACATGGAAACCGACGGCGAGCACATGTGGCCGACCAACCAGAAGTACCCCACGGCCGAGGAGTTCATCCGCTCGCAGATGTCCGACCCGAACGACGCCTCGGCCCGCGGCCTGTGGTCCGATCCCGAATTCCTCACCCGCGTCGCTGAGCTCAACCCCGCCCTCAGCCGCACGCAATTCGCCGATTTTCACGGCCACGGCTGGAACTACTCCGCGGTGTTCAAGAAGGACCGCGCGGGGCTGCTGCTCGATTTCCAGGGCGACCCCATCGAAAATCCCACCAATGCCCAGCTCCAACTCGCCGTGCTGCTTCCGCAGTACGTCAAGCAACTCTACTTCGATCGTGACGACCAGGATCCCGAGATCCTCGCGCGCAAGCAGGCCGAACTCGACAAGTTGCGCGATGGCGTGCCCGTGCACATGCTCGATATCCATCTCGAAAAGGGCATGCACTGCGTCGACTGCCACTTCATTCAGGACGTGCACGGCAACGGCAAGCTGTATGGCGAAGTGCGGGCCGCGATCGAGATCCGCTGCGAAGACTGCCACGGCACCGTGGGCGAACGCGCCATCGTCAACGTCGACGGCCGGCCCCAGATCCGCACGG
>JAHWKJ010000433.1:4307-5553 GCA_019347905.1 Planctomycetota bacterium | reverse complement strand
AAGAAGCCCAAGCAGGCCAAGACGGCCCAGCAGCTCGTTTCGGCGCGGCAGAAGGTCCTCGCCGAGGCCGTGGTCACGGGCGAACACGACCACCCCACCATCGTGCCCATCTACGACGTCGGCCGCAACGAAGAGAACGCCCTCTACTACGCGAAGAAAAACGTCGTCGGCACGCCCTGGCTCGATGTCATCAAGAGTAAGAGCGCCCACGAGAACCTCGACATTCTGTTGTCCGTCTGCGACGCCGTCGCTTTCGCCCACGCCCGCGGGGTCGTGCACCGCGACCTCAAGCCCGAAAACGTGATGCTGGGCGAGTTCGGCGAAAAGCTGGTCATGGACTGGGGCCTCGCGCTGCCCACGGAGAAGTTCCGCAAGGGCGGCTCGGTCACCAAGTCGAACAGCATGGGCGGCACCCCTGCCTACATGGCCCCGGAAATGGCCACCGGGCCGCTCGAGAAGATCGGCCCCACCAGCGACATCTACCTCCTGGGGGCGATCCTGTATGAGATCGTCACCGGCAAGCCGCCGCACCGCGGCAAGAACGCCATGAAGTGCCTCATGGCGGCCGCCAAGAACCAGATCGAGCCGACGGACAAGACCGGCGAGCTGGTCGACATCGCCATGAAAGCGATGGAGACGGACCCGGCCGACCGCTACCAGACGGTGCAGGACTTCAAGAAGGCGATCGGCGATTACCTCTCGCACACCGAGAGCATCGCCATGTCCGCCCGCGCCGAGGAAGACCTCACGAAGGCCGAAGAGACCGGCGACTACGACGAATACACGCGGGCCATCTACGGCTTCACGGAGGCCCACGACCTGTGGAAGGGCAACCGCAAAGCCAAAGCCGGCCTCGCCGCCGCCAAGCTGGCCTACGCGAGGGCCGCTCTCAAGCGCGAAGACTACGACTTGGGCCTGGGCCAGCTCGACCCGCAGAACGTGGACCACAAAGAGCTGTACAGCAAGCTCACCGCCGCCAAGGCCGAACGCGACGCCCGGGTGCACCGCATCAAGACGATGAAGCGCGTAGGCGTGATCGGCGGCAGCATCGCGCTCATCCTCGTGAGCGCCGCCAGCGTCATCGCGTTCATCCAGATGCAGCGGGCGGAGGAACAGGCAACTATCGCAGAAAACCGGCGACAAGAGGCCGTCGAGGCGACCCAACAGGCAATCGCTGCTCAAAAGGAAGCCGATAAGCAGCGAGCCGCAGCCGTCGCCTCGGCCGAAGAGGCAAAGCAACAGCGCG
>JAHWKJ010000433.1:0-4207 GCA_019347905.1 Planctomycetota bacterium | reverse complement strand
ACCGAGCCGTCGCTGCTCAGAAGGAAGCCGATACGCAGAAAGCCGCAGCTGTGGCTTCGGCCGAAGAGGCTAAACAACAGCGCGACCGAGCCGTCGCTGCTCAGAAGGAAGCCGATACGCAGAAAGCCGCAGCTGTGGCCTCGGCTGAAGTGGCAGAGAAACGACGCAAGGAAGCGGTCGCCGCCCAAGAAGAGGCAGACCGCCAGCGCATTGCAGCCGTCAAAGCCACAGAGCTCGCCATTGCCGAAGAGAAGAAAGCTCGTTACGAGGCCTACATCGCACAGATTGGTCTCGCGAATGCCAAAATCGATGAGAACGCATTCGATTCGGCCCGTGAAATCCTCGATCGCATCGTTCCTGACGATCGAAACTGGGAATGGGGTCGGCTCAAGTACCTCAGTGGACAGCAAACCGACGAATATAACGTCAGGGCCCGTGTCGATGCCGTTGCGATCACCACCGACGGCAAGTACTTCATCGCCGGCAGCCAGGACGGCACCGCGTCGATCTTTGACGCGACGGCCGGCGCTCTCGATCCGGCGGAAGTCGTTGCCAATGCCGCCCCGGATCGGCGGCTGATGCAGCTCAAGCACGCCGAAAACGTCGAAGTCCGCGCCGTCGCGTTCAGCGAAGACGGTGCGCTCGCCGCCACCGCCGGCAGCGATAGCGTCGCCCGCGTCTGGAAGCTCGACTGGACCAATCGACAGGCCGAGCTGCTGCAGGAATTGGCAGGCCATAAGGCCGGGATCAACAGCGTTCAGTTCTCGCACGATGCAGGACGGCTGCTGACGGGTTCGCAAGACCGCACGGCACGGCTGTGGGAGATCCGCACCGGCCGCACCATCCGCGAGTTGCTCGGCCATTACGAAGCCGTGTCTGCCGCAGTCTTCGCGCCGCGCTGGAAGACTGATCCCAACGACCCGCGCAAGCTGCTGTTCGAGAACGGCCGCCGCGTTTGGGAAAGTGATGCCCAGGGGAATCCGCTGCCGGAGTCGATGATTGTCACCGCCAGTGAGGACGGCACGGCCGTCGTCTGGCTGTCGAAGTCCGGCAACTGGCTGCCGGACGATCCCAACCTCGACGCGACCGATCCGGAAGTGGCCCGCGCTGCACAGGACGTGCAGCAAAGCACGCCGTTCCGCGGGCACGGCCGTCAGCCCGTTTACGCCGCAGCGTTCTCGCCCCGCGGCGACCAGGTCGTCACCGGCGGCTACGACCAGCGCGTGTTGGTGTGGGATCCCTCGTTGTTATTCCTGGTCCGCGACAAGTTGGAGAACGTGAAACTGGACGACGAGCCGGTCGCCGCTCCCGTCGAAATCGAGCGCGAACTCGTCGGCCACACCAACCAGGTGCGTTCAGTCACTTATTCGGCCGACGGCCAGCACATCGTCAGCGGCAGCCGCGACAACACGGTGAAGGTCTGGGAGCTGGGCGACAGCCAGCAGAGCAGCCGGCTCGTCACCACGTTCCGCGGCCACGACCAGGTCGTCCAATCGTGCGTCATCGAGCCGGAAGGCCGCTGGGTGCTCTCCGGCAGCCACGACGCCCGCGTCAAAAAGTGGAGCATCGGCGATTACGCCGAGGCGCGCATCTTCGACCTGAAGGGCCGCGAGTTCGAGGGCCACGGCGGCACCGCGGTGCTGGGGGCGTCGTTCTCGAAGGACGGCGGCTTCATCGTTACCGCCGGCCAGGACCGGCGGGCCGCCCGCTGGGACGTGGGCCAGCCGCAGCAGTTCGTCAACGAATTCGTGGAAGGCCACGAGTACCTGGCTTCAAGTGCCGTGTTTGCCCGCAGCTCCCGCCGCCTGTTGACCGGCGCGGTCGACAATACGGTCCGCCTGTGGGACGTTGCCACCGGCGGTGAGATCGACCGGCTGGAAGAGACCGGCCGCAGCGCCGCGATGGCCCTCTCTCCGGACGAGAAGTGGATCCTCACCGGTGGCGAATCGCGGCCGGCCGTCGAGGCCGACCGCATCGGCGCTGTCGGCGCCAATGGCGACCTGCGCGTGTGGAAGGCGCAGCTCTGGCAGATCGTCACCACCACCGACGAAGTCACCGGCCAGACGCGCGAGCGCGTCGTGCATCGCCACAACCTCGAAGGCCGCTACGACGAACAGTCGAATCGCTGGCTGGGGCACCTCAAGGAAGTCTCGGCCGTGGCCTTTTCATCCGATGCGAAGACGCTGATCACCTGCGACCAGAAAGGCAATTGCCTGTTGTGGTCGTGGAGCGACCGTGAGCAGCCGCCCCTTCCTTCCCGCGAGCTTGCCGGCCACAACGAAAAAGTCGTGGCCGCCGTCTTCCTGCCGAAAGAGCCGGTCGTGCTGACTGCCAGCCGCGATGGCACAGTGGCCGCCTGGGACACGGTCAGCGGCCGTGAGCTGGCGGACCGCCGCCTGCCCCACGACCGCCGGCCGCTGGTGTCGATGGCTCTCTCCGACGACGGCCAGCGACTGCTGACCGCGACGGAGGAGCGGACCGTGCACCTGTGGGACGTCAGGAATGCTCGCGAGATTTCACGCGACTTCCAGATGCAGGGCGGCAAGCGAACGCTCGAAGCCAACGTGAAACGCCTGGTCGAGATGAGACGCTGGGACGAAGCCACCCGGAGCCGCGTCCAGCAGATGCTCATCGAACTGAACAGCCGGCAGCAGGCAGCCGCTCCCGCAGAGACGGAAGCCGTCGCCGCCAACACCCAGCTTCCGCTGGCGAGCCTGTCTCTGGGCGAACTGGCCCAGCGCTTCGCGGAGGCCTTCGGCTTCGACAGCGTCGAGAACCAGCCTGTGACGCCGGCGCGGCTCCTGCGCCCGCTCATCAATTCAGTCAGCATCTCGCCCGACGGGGCACTCGGCATCGGCGCCAACAACGAAGACGGAATCGTCCACCTCTGGGATCTGGAAACGGGCGAACTGCTTCCCACCCGCGGCGGCCGCGGCCTGGTGTGGTCGGTGTTGTTCGCGCCGTATCCCCAGATGGTGAACGGACGGCAGGTCTACGATTTCCTCACTGTCGGCGGCAGCGGCGCCGCGTTGTGGAACTACGAAACCGGCCGGCAGCGGATGACCTTCTCCCCGGCCGATGCCGTCGCCAGCGCGTTCTTCTCGCCCGACGGCCGCTACGTCGTGACAGCGAGCTGGGACAACTCCGCCCGCATCTGGGATACTCAGAGCGGGAAAGACATCCTCAAGCTCGAAGGGCACCAGGGTCAGGTCAACACCGCCGGCTTCTCGACCGACGGCAGCCGCATCCTCACCGCCAGCGACGACGGTACGGTCCGGCTGTGGCAGATTGACTGGGAGAACGCCCGGGCCAGCGTCGTGTGGCAGTTCGACGGACACCGCGCCGCTGCGGGCGGCAAGGTCTCGCAGGCGGTCTTCTCGCCGAACGGACGGCTGGTGGTAACGGCCGGCAGCGACGGCACAGCCCGGCTGCTCAACGCCGCCGACGGCCGCGAACTTTGTGAGCCGCTTCGGCACCTCGACGAGGAAAACCAGAGCCTGCGCGCGGTGTTGTGCGCGGCGTTCTCCAGCGATTCGCTGCGGATTCTCACCGGCTGCGACGACCGCGTCGGCCGCGTGTGGGACATCTCGTCCGACGAACCGGTGATTGCGCCCATCCCCGGACAGGCCATCGCGATCGATGAAACGCCGCTGGTCGGCGCGCCGCGGCTGATTCTGAAGCTGAGCGGTCACACCGCGGCGGTGACGGCGGTGGCCTTCTCGCCCGAGAACGACAGTAGCCGGGCGCTCACGGGCAGCCGCGACAACACCGTCAAGGTGTGGGACGCGATCCCGCGCGAAGCGGGAGAACTCCGCGGCCAGGAGATCCTCACGCTGAAGGGTCACACCCGCGAGGTGACGTCGGTTCAATTCTCGCCGAACGGACGCGACGTCCTGACGGCCAGCAAGGACGGCAGCGCCATCGTCTGGCTCACGGAATCGTGGAGCGAGGCGGTGGCCGAGCCGGCGGCTGCACCCAAGGTCGCCGGCACAGCCGCCGCGGCCGCCAAGCGGGAGGTCGCCGGGCGGGAGTAGTCGAGGGTCAAGAGTCGAGGGTCGAGAGCCAGAGGGTCGAGGAACACTGATCTCCACTGATAATCGGCCCCGACCGGGAACACAGGCGGGGCTCGCGCAGCAGCATTAGTGTGGATTGGGCTTTGTCGGAAAACCCTCGCTCGCGGCGAATACTAACCCGAAGCGCGAGCGAG
>JAHWKJ010000031.1 GCA_019347905.1 Planctomycetota bacterium | reverse complement strand
CGGGGTGACGGGATGACGGGGTGACCGGGTGACCGGGTGACCGGGTGACCGGGTGACCGGGTGATAGGCCGAAGTCGTGGCTTTTGATTCGATGACACGTGACGGGGCGACGGTATACGAGTGGCCGCGCTGGGCGAACGGCACTCGCGCAGCTAATCCCCACCCCACCCGCGTGCGGAAGCTCGCACCACGCAACCGTACCTCGTACCTCGTACGGCGTACCTCGTACGGCGTACCCGGAACGCCTCTTCGTCACCCCGTCACCTTGTCACCTTGTCACCTTGTCACCCCCTCACCCATAATGCCGCCACACGCCCGCCATTTCCTGTACCAACCGCCCACCGCCCGTGGATCCCCGCTACGCCATCGCCGATACCCGCGAGCTCATCACCCCCGCGCTCGTCGTCTTCCGCGAGCTGCTCGAAGACAACCTCGCGCGGATGATCGCCATCGCCCGCGACGTCCGCCGGCTGCGGCCGCACTGCAAGACACACAAGATGCCGCACGTCACGCGGCTGGAGCTGGAGCGCGGCATCACAAAGCACAAGGCCGCCACGTTCGCCGAAGCCGAAATGCTCGCGGGTGCCGGTGCCCGTAATATTCTGCTCGCGTACCACCTCGTGGGGCCGAACGTCGCGCGGGCCGTGCGATTTGTCGAGACGTTTCCGGATCTGACCTTCTCTGTCATCGCCGACCACCCGCGGCCGTTGGCGGAACTCTCCGAGGCCATGCGCCGCGCCGGCCACACGATCGACGTGCTGCTCGACGTCGATACCGGTCAGCACCGCACCGGCGTTCCGGTCGGAGAGGATGCGTTTGGGCTCTACCGCAAACTCGCCCACAGTCCCGGCCTCGCCCCCGGCGGCCTGCACGTCTACGACGGACATCAGCACCAGTCGTCGCGCGACGAGCGCCGCGCCGCCATCGACGCCGAATGGGCGAAGGTCATCGAGTTCCGCGACCGGCTGAGCGATGCGAACCTGGCCGTTCCGCGGATCGTCGCCGGCGGCACCGGCTCGTTCCCAGTGTATGCGGAGAAAGACGATCCCACGATCGAGCTCAGCCCTGGCACGTGCGTCTTCCACGACGCCGGCTACGGCAGTCTGTTTCCCGACCTCGTCTTCACGCCCGCGGCCCTCTTGCTGACGCGGGTGATCAGCCGCCCCACGCCTGATCGGCTGACGCTCGATCTGGGCTACAAGGCGGTGGCCTCGGACCCGCCCGCCGGCCGCCGCGTCGTCTTCCCCGATCTGCCCGACGCCGAGCAGATCCTGCAGAACGAAGAGCACCTCGTGCTGTCCACCGCCCGCGCGGACGAGTTTCAGCCGGGCGACGAACTGCTGGCGATCCCGCGGCACGTCTGCCCCACGTCGGCGCTGCACAAGGAGGCGTATGTCGTCGCCGAAGGCCGCATCGTCGACCGCTGGGCCGTCACCGCGCGCGACCGCCGCCTCACGATCTGAATCGTGGAGAGCGGTGTGGAACCGCCACGTTCCGCGCGATAGCATACCAGCGTTCATGCGCTGGCGGCCCCACAAGAGGGCTACCACGAAAAACAGCGAAGGCTACGAAAGATTCTCGCCTGGCGAGCGTCTTCTGTTTCGTGCCTTTTTCGTGCCTTTCGTGGTGGTGCTATCTTCCACACAGGAGACGTGACTGATGCTCTCCGTCCTCGGCAAGCCCTACCGCCTCTGCGATGCGCTCCAGCGGCGCACGTTCCTCAAGATCGGCTCGCTCGCGATGGGCGGTCTCGCGCTGCCCGACCTGCTGCGGGCCGAAGCGCAGAACGGCGTCGGCCGCTCGCACAAGTCGGTCATCATGATCTTCCTCTCCGGCGGACCGCCCCACCAGGACACCTTCGACCTCAAGCCCAAAGCGCCCGCCGAGTACCGCGGCGAGTTCCAGCCCATCCACACTAACGTCCCCGGCATCGAAGTCTGCGAGCACTTGCCGCGCATCGCGCAGATGATGGATCGGTTGGCCGTCATCCGCACGCTGGTCGGTTCGGAAGGCCGCCACGCCGCGTTCCAGTGCCTCACCGGCCATCGCGTGCAGAACCAGCCCCCCGGCGGCTGGCCGTGCTTCGCCTCGGCCGTCTCGAAGCTGCAAGGCCCCGTCAACCGCGACACGCCGCCGGCCATCAGTCTTTCGCCCAAGATGAAGACCGCGACCTGGGCCGACACCGGCCAGCCCGGCTTCGCCGGCGAGGCCCACGCCCCCTTCGCTCCCAACGCCACCGGCACCCGCGAACTGGTGCTGGGCGGTACGAGCGTCGAACAGCTCGGCAGCCGCCGCACGCTCATGTCCCGCCTCGACCGTCTCCGCCGCGAGCTGGAAACGAGCGGCGCCATCGACGGCATGGACGCCTACTACCAGCAGGCCTTCGACATCCTCACCTCCGGCAAGCTGGCCGAGGCCCTCGACGTCGAGCGCGAAGACCCGGCGCTGCGGGACCGCTACGGCCGCGGCTCACAACAGAACGCCGGCTACGGCGACGCCGGCCCGCTGTTGAACGACTATTTCCTGGTCGCCCGCCGCCTGATCGAAGCCGGTGCGCGCGTGGTGACGCTGGCCTACGGCCGCTGGGACTGGCACGGCCGCCCGCACGGCACGAACTTCGAGAACGCCGGCGACCACCTTCCCGCCTTCGACACCGGCCTCACCGCCCTGCTCGAAGACCTTCAGAACCGCGGCTTGGACAAAGACGTAACAGTCCTCGTCTGGGGCGAATTCGGCCGCACCCCCAAGATCAACCCCAACGGCGGCCGCGACCACTGGCCCCAGGTCGCCTGCGCGCTTCTTTCCGGCGGCAACCTCCGCACCGGCCAGACGATCGGCGAAACCAGCCGCCTCGCCGAGCACCCGGTCTCGCGTCCCGTCCACTTCCAGGAAGTCTTCGCCACGCTCTACCACACCCTCGGCATCAACCCCGAAACCACCACCCTCCCCGACCTCACCGGCCGCCCCCAATACCTCGTGGACCACGAATACCGGCCGCTGACGGAACTGGTATAACGGCAGTTGTCCAAGCATAGGGGCCAAATGATGTCAGTGCCAAGTACACTAAGCATCCAGGAAGCCGCAGACATTCTAAACGTTTCGCGAACGTTCCTGATCGGCCTGCTGCAGGCGGGCGAGATTCCGTTTCAGCTGATTAACAATCAGCAGCGAGTCCAGTCCGAGGACCTTATGGCGTTCGAGTACCGCGACAAATGCGAGCGAGAAGCAGCAGCCGACGCATTGGCAGCCGAAGCACAACATCTCGGCCTGGGATATTGAATGTGAGCGAGTAGATGGCGGCGTACGACGCCTGCATGTCTCGCACTTCGCTCTGCCGGATGTTCTCCGACGTTCTACGATGACCGCCGGTGAGTACGAGAATAACGGGATTCGCGGCGGCGGTGGCACTGGTGGCGTAATCAAGATTGCTGAGCGCGGGCCGGGCAAACGTCCGTCGTGCGACGTAGCCGCCTGGCACGATGATCGGGGGAACACTCACCCCATCGGCGAGTACCTGGGGGGAGACTGCGTTCTGATTCTTTGAGCATGCCCTGGAGCAAAGCCGGATGTCCCGATCTCCGATGCCCGCGCCAACGAAATACTGCCACACTTGCGGGCAGGTAATTGACTATCGCGCTGAAATCTGTCCTCACTGCGGCGTTCGCCAACCAGTTGGACGCGACGTAGGAGCCGACCCGGAGATCAGGCAGGCCGCAGGCAATAAAGTAGCGGCTGGCTTGTGTGGCATTCTTCTTGGCCCACTTGGAATTCACAAGTTTATCCTCGGATTTACTTCTGCTGGCTTGGTGATGCTGCTTGTCTCGATCCTGACTTGCGGCCTTGGTGCCATCCCGATGGCGATCATCGGGTTGGTCGAAGGCATCATCTACCTGACGAAGTCCGATGAAGATTTTTACGAAACGTACATCGTCGAGAAGCGAAGCTGGTTCTGAACGAGGGGCGGAATAACGGGACAGGGCCAGTTTCAGTGGGCGTCCGATCCATGAGTGGGGGGGAGCCATGCCGGTGAACTGGCGGGATCGCATCGTGAGTTCGTCTGACGTGCTCAAGGGCAAGCCGCGGATCAAGAACACGCGGATCCCGGTCAGCCTGATTCTGGGCTACCTTGCGGCGGGATCCGGGATGGAGGAAATCGTGGCCGAGTTCCCGGACCTGGTCGCCGACGACATCGCCGCCTGCCTCGACTACGCTCGCGATCTGGCCAACTTCGAAACCGCCGCGTAAGCGACTACGCCGGACGGAGGAATTGCGATGATTCCCAAGCGAGAAGAATTCATCCTCGACGTTCGCCGGGTGATGCGGCTTGTCCGGCCTGTCGTCAGCACCGACTCGGGAGTGGTGCGTGCCGACAGCATCGGCGCGGCGCTACGGAGCGCGGCGCTGTGGCTGTCGCCAACGACCGTCGAGCAATTTGAACCTGCCGAGTTCGCTGACGTGCAGCAGGGGCTCCAACAGGAATTGGTACGGGCTGTCGCAGAATTTCGCGCGATTGCCGAGGCGGTACCGGCGGACGCCGCGGCGACCGAGGATCAGTTTCGCCAGGGAGTCGACGCCTTCCAGCAACTCGTCGAAGCCGTGCGGGGGATTGTCCTGCCGGAATGGCAAACCGCGGCCGCCGAACTTGTTGCGCAAGCCGAAGAGTGGTGCGAGGCGGCCGGCTGGCGTGCGCGGCGGCTCTCGAAGCAGTTGGCGGAGACGCTGCTGGGTTCGTATTCGCTGCCTCAGTTGCAGTTGTACGCCGAGCAGAATCTCTACGTCCTCAATCCAGTCGCCCGCTTCGTACCCGCGGCCATGGGCGCGTTTGAGCTGTCGATCCAGCCGTCGTTCGACCTCACGGGCCTGTACCGGGATTTCTCTGGGAAGTGGTACGTACATCTGGGAATAGGACAGCCTCCGACCAACCCCCGGAGCGAGCCTTGGACCCGCGAGACGTTCAGGGCGGCCGTCGAGGAGCTGAGGTCGTGCTATGATCAAGCGACAGCAGCGCCTTGAACGGATCGCGCGCGTCGAGCAGGAGTATCTGGCCGCGAGGACAGCCGCGTCATTGCTGACCGAGCGCCTGCGCGGCAATCCCAGCTACGGCCGAGACCAAGGTTGGGAATCTCGGGCCGGCGCCGACTTTTCGGAAAACCTGGAAGCCACGTATCTGATCCGCATGTATGCCGAGTTTGAGGCTGGCCTGCGCGACTATTGGCAAAGCCACCATGGCAAAGACACGCGGCCGGCGATGCGGCAGCTCATTCGGCACGCGATTCCAAGTCCGCTCTTTTCGCAGGATTGCATCGACAACGCCGACGGCGTGCGGGAATACCGCAACTTTCTGGTGCACGAAGCCGACGACGAACCGCCACCGCACTTGGCGAGGATGAGTGTCCACAACGCCAAGAGGCATCTCTGCACCTACTTTTCGCGGCTCGATCCAGGCTGGCGTTGAGGAAGCGGGAAGAGATGCCATCGATTGGTGGCGAATTCCAGCCGACTGTAGCGAGCGGAGAGCCAAACATGCCGAGAATCATCGAAGAGCTGGAGTCGCCGGCGCCGCCACATTTTCCGGAACTGGTCGACGGATTGATTGAGGAGCTCCGAAGCACCCGTGCGGGAGGTCAGCCGCTCATCCGCGAGCAGCGGTTTCCCAGGACGGATGCGCTGCGAGTCACTGTCATCTGGGATCGTTGGGAGCCGCTGAGCGATCAGGATCGTGTGGAAACCATCCTCGCAGCCTACGAAGCCGTTGAGGGCCGCGAGTTTCGCGACCGTATCGCCCTGGCGATCGGCCTGACCGTTCCAGAAGCCGCAGGCGCCGGGCTGCTGCCCTTTCAAGTCACGCCGCTCGTGCGTCGCGGCGATCTCGTGACGCTTGAGCAATGCCGGAACGCTATGCTCGCCGAAGGTGCCTCGGTTCTCTCGGATCCTCACCATCCGCAGTTGCGCTTTGCCACCATGGAAGAAGCTGCAAGCTGCATCAAACGGCTCTCCGAAGCGCTTCCCGCCAGCGAAGCCGCGTGGACGGTCCAGCGGGAGATCATCGGCGTCCCCTCCGAAACACTGGTCCCGGACGAGTGAGCCCGCTATCTAGCGGAGTTCGAATGCGCGTTGCTTCGTTCTTATGAAAGGCAGGTCATGCCATACGACACCGCCTTTCAAATGTCGGCCTCGAACATTCGGTTCGGTCCCGGCACCACGCGCGAGGTCGGCATGGACTTGGCCGATCTGGGAGCGCGGCGGACGCTGCTGGTGATCGATCCTGCACTGGCGGCGCTGCCTGTCGGGGAGACAGTGCTCGAGTCGCTCAAGGTGGCCCGCGTCGATTATGCCGTCTTCGACCGCGTGGAGATCGAACCGACGGATGTCAGCTTTCGCGACGCGGCCGCGTTTGCCACGGAGGGCGGCTTCGATGCGTTTGTCGCCGTCGGCGGCGGTAGCACGATCGACACCGCCAAGGCTGCTAACCTGTACTCGACGTGGCCGGCTGATTTCTTCGATTATGTCAATGCGCCGATTGGGAGAGGCCTGCCGGTGCCGGGACCGCTGAAGCCTCTGATCGCGATTCCCACCACCGCCGGCACCGGCAGCGAGACCACCGGGGTGGCCATCTTCGACCATCTCGAACAGCGGGCGAAAACCGGCATTGCGCACCGCTATTTGAAACCGCTGCTGGGCATCGTCGATCCCGAGAACACGCGGACGCTCCCAGCCGCAGTCGCCGCGGCGAGCGGACTGGACGTGCTGAGCCATGCGCTGGAGTCCTACACGGCCATTCCCTACACGTCGCGTCCGCGTCCGGCGCGGCCGCTGGAGCGGCCGGCGTACCAGGGCAGTAATCCGATCAGCGATATCTGGGCACTGCGGGCGTTGGAGATCGTTGCGGAGTTCCTGCCGCGGGCTGTGGAAGACACCAGCGACGATGAAGCCCGCGGCCAGATGCTGCTGGCCGCGGCCATTGCCGGCATCGGCTTCGGCAACGCGGGCGTGCACCTGCCGCACGGCATGTCGTATCCCGTGGCGGGCATGGTCCGCGGTTACCGGCCGCCGGGTTACAAGGTGGACCATCCGCTGGTGCCGCACGGCATATCGGTGATTCTGAACACGCCGGCGGTCGCGCGGTTCACGGCCGCGGCCGATCCCGGCCGGCATCTGCGGGCCGCTGCGGCGCTGGGGGCCGATACTCGCGACGCGGCCGCCGAAGACGCCGGATCGATTCTCGCGGGACGCGTGATCGAGTTCATGCAGCGGCTGAAGATGCCCAACGGCCTGGCCGCGGTGGGCTACACGGCGGACGACATTCCCGCGCTGGTGGCCGGAACGCTGCCGCAGCACCGCGTGACGAAGCTCTCGCCCATCCCGGCCGGTGAGGCGGAACTGACGCGGCTGTTCCGCGAGTCGCTGCACATCTGGTGACGAGCGAACGGCCGGCAACCAACCTGTCATTCACTTCACCAAGCCGCCGGCGGAAACACCGACGCTGCGGGTCATTGCGGACCTTGATCCACAGACCGCAAGTCCCTGCGGTGGCGCGGTTTCTCGCTCAATTTCGTGCGTGCATGGGTGCGACTGGCATGGTTACTGCGTAGAAGCGACCCATCGGGATCCGGAAAGCCCGGATCCGTCGTCGCAAAGGCCGGAAAACAGAGGAGCAGGTCCAATGAACGTTCTCGTGGCACTCATCGTCTGGGCCGTCTTTGGCTTGATCGCCGGAGCCGTGGCACGCTTGCTGGTCCCGGGCCGTCAGCCCATCGGACTGGGGATGACGATCGCCTTGGGCATCGCAGGGTCGTTCCTGGGCGGGTTCCTCGGCTGGCTGGTGATTGGAACCGGCGATCCGCTGCAGGCCTCGAACATGCTGCTGTCGATTGCCGGCGCGGCGCTGTTGCTCGTGCTGTTCGTAGGAATGTCGCGCCGGCGCGTCGGCCGCCACTCCTATTGAGCGCTCGCCTGCAGCCAGCGGAAGACGCGGTCGCAGTCGACCGCGTCTTCTGCGCGCCTGCCGGTCGTGCGAAGCCTACGACGCCGGCTTAAAGGCCCGCTGCAGTTCTTCGAGCGAGGTGCGGCCCTCGGCGACGAGCCGCAGCCCTTCCTGCTGCAGCGACTGCATGCCCAGCTTGCGCGCCTGCTGCTTGATCGACTGCGGCGTCGGCGAACCCGAGAGCAGGAACTGCTTCATCTCGTCGGTCAGCTCGATCAGCTCGTACAGGCCGGCGCGGCCGATGTAGCCGGTTTCGCCGCACGTCGTGCAGGGCTGGTATTCCTGGTCCTCGGGGTCTGGCTGCGGCGGCCGGTAGAGCACCTTCGTCTCGGGCGGAAGGCCCACCTTCTGCACGATCTTGGGATTGGGCCGGTACGCCTCGCGGCAGTCTTTGCATAACGTGCGGATCAGCTTCTGGCTGATGATCAGCGACAGCCCATCGACGACCAGCTTGGGGTCGCCGGTCCACTTCATGAGCTGCAGGATGCCGTGGGCGGCGTCCTTCGCCGGAAACTCGCTGATGTAGCACATCTTCTCGCGCTCGGCGAACAGCGTCTTGACCGTCTCGGCGTCGCGGAGCGGATCGAGAAACAATGCGTCCGCCTCCATCCGTCGGATGCGCTGAATCGTCGTCGGCAGATCGTCGCCCTCCTTGATCTCCGTCTCGGTGATGTGGCTGAGCTCGCGCGTGCCGGTACCGGCGATGCTGTAGATGTTGTAGATGTAGGCATCGACCGTGCGGACGACGGCATAGGTCGTGGTCGTGACGCCGGAGTAGGGCGGGCCGCAGACGAGGATCAGGCCCCGCTTCAGTGCGGCGGAAGTACGGATTTTCGCCCGCATGTCGTCGCTGAAGCCGAGGGCCTCGGGCGTGTCGAGCTTCTGCTTGAGGTTGCGAATGGTGACAGAAAGCCGCTCGGCTCCCTCGCCCAACGGACTGCTTTCGACGCCCAGCTCGTAGGGGACTTCTTCCAGCTCGGCCTTGAGGCCGCCGGATTGCCGCTTCGTTCGCTCCTTGATGTTCAGCCCGGCGAGCAGCTTGAGCATCTGCGTGACCGCCAGCCCCTGCTGTTTCGAAAGCCGTCCCCCCGGATACGGCTTGCCATCGACGAACAGCGACACGGCCGCCACGTTGCCCTTAGGCTCGATGCGGATGCGGTCGGCCCGGCGCAAGAGCGCGTCGGTCACCAGCTCCTTGGCGGGCAAGAGCCCGGCTTCAGCAAGCCGGGCGTTCTGGCCGAGATTGACTTCCGCACCGCTCAAGGGACCCAGAAACTGGACGTGTTCGACTTCCTCTTCTTCGTCCAGATCCGCGTCGTCGGCGCGTCGTCCAAAACCGAAGATCACGTTTCTCCTCCTGCGTGGCCTTAATGTCTTACCGCCGGCTTTGCCCAAAAAAGGAGACAGTCCCCTTCAGGATGTGGACTTGGCGGGTTGTTGAACGCAACTGGTAGGGGGACAGTCCCCTTTTTTGGGCAAAGCACTCACCGCCCATCATGGCACAAGCCGCGTCCGGCGAAAAGCAATTTGCGTTTCCGCCACGTGTGTGTCAGTTCACGCCGATTCCAGATCGTCCGTCGTCTCCGGCTCGGTGAGCGCCGACAGTTCGGCTTCGTCGTCCGCGGGTGCACTCGACGTGGCCGCCGCACCGCTGCCCCATTCGGCCAGCGCCGCCTTTTCTGTGTTCCAGACGCGCACCAGCCGGTCGAATTGCGTGACGCCGAACACCTGCCGGACGCTCGGCCTCAAGCCGCAGAACCCGAGGCTGCCGCCGCGCTCGGCGAGCTTCTTCCGGATGGCTGCGAGATGGCCCAGCGCGAAGCTGTGCAGAAACTCGACGTGCTCCAGGTTGACGAGCAGCTTCGTCACGTCCCGCCCGGCGACCAGCTCGCGAAGCTCGGCGGCGAGCGGCTCGTAGTTCATGCTGTCGATGAGGTCGGTCGTAACGCGGACGATCGTCACGTCCTCGAACTGCTCGATGCGGAAATCCGGTGACCACAGGGGCATGGTTCAGCTCCCTTCGACGGGTAGTCCGTAGCGCTTGAGCGTGGCGGCCAGGTTCCGTCGCGACACCTCATCGAGCGGCGTCATCGGCAGGCGCAGTTCGCCGGTGTCGCGGCCCAACAGCGCCATGGCCGCTTTGATGGGAATCGGGTTTGTCGCCAGCCCCAGCAGATCGCGGCACAGCGGAAACAGCTTCGAGTGCCAGCGCTGCGCTTCCGGGATGTTGCCGCCCTGGAACGCCGCCAGAAGTTGCTTCACGTCCCTGGGAATGATGTTGCCCACGACCGACACGACGCCGCTGCCGCCGATGGCCATCAGGGGCAGCGTGAGGCTGTCGTCGCCGGAGAGCACCGTCAGCTTCGAGAGCGCGAGGATCTGCGAGGCCTGGTCCATCGAGCCGGTGGACTCCTTGACCGCCACGATCGATTCCAGCTCGCCCAGCCGCGCTATCGTTTCCGGCTCCATGTTTTTCGCCGTGCGACCGGGGATGTTGTAGAGCACGATGGGCAGGTCGACCGCTTCGGTGACGGCGCGATAGTGCTGGTAAAAACCTTCCTGCGTGGGTTTGTTGTAGTACGGAGCCACCATCAGGGCGGCGTCGGCGCCGGCCTTCTGCGCGAAGCGCGTGAGGCGGACGGCTTCGGAAGTCGAGTTCGATCCCGTGCCGGCCATCACCTCGATGCGGCCGGCGGCCCGCTCGCAGACGACGGCGATCACGCGTTCGTGCTCGTCGTGCGTGAGCGTGGGACTTTCGCCGGTGGTGCCGACCGGGCTGACGCAGTCCGTGCCGGCCTCGACGTGAAAGTCCACCAGTCGCGCGAGGGCTTTCTCGTCCACTTTGCCGTCGCGGAAGGGCGTGACGAGGGCGACAGTCAGGCCAGCGAAGCGATCGCCTTTGCGGGGCATGGTGTACCTCATCGGGGGTCAAGAGTCGAGGGACAAGGGTCAAGGGCCAGAATCGGATTCCGGACATGCGAGGGCCTCTGGCCGTGGATCCTCGACTCTTGACCTCCTGGTTCAGAACTCGACGAACTCGGCAGTGAAATGCGAAAAGTCGAGCGCCTCGTTTGCCGGGTCGAGACGGATATTGAAAAGCTGCAGTGCGATGGCACCGAACAGAATTTCGATTTCGCGGCTGTCTTCGTCGCGTCCGATCCGATCCACGACGGCCGCCTGAAACTCGAGGTCGTGTCCCTCGATTTCGGCCGGGACGATGCACACCTCGCGCACGTCGTGCGTTTGCCCCCCGAAGACCGCCTGCCGAGCCGACGGCAGTTGCTGCAGCGCCAGCCCGGCCGCCGCCGTTCGAGCAATGTAAGAGTATCGCGCCCCGCTGTCGAACAGCGTCCAGCACCGGCGGCCGGTCACGACCTCAATCTCGCGGCGAATGCGTCCCACGATTTCCTCCGACGCGGTCGCTCCTGTAGCCGGTCTGGTCATGGAGCACCCGAACGAATCAGAACTCGACGAAATCCGTCGTGTAGTGGCGGAAATCCAGATCCTCGTTCTGCAGGTCGAGGCCGATTCCCCAATTCTGCATCGCCAGCTCGCCAAACAGCATGTCGATCGGACGCTCGTCTTCATCCTTTCCGATCGCGTCCACAACGTAGGCGAGAAACTCGAGCGACCGCCCTTCCAACTTCGCACCGACGACGCACATCTCTTTGATCTGGTGCAGATTTCCGCCCAGCGCGGTCGTGCGCGGCGATTCGGCGGGCGTCAGGTGCAGTCCGTGGGAAGCCTCACGCGTGATATAGGAGTTGCGCGAGCCGCTGTCGAACAACGTCCAGCACGGTCGGCCGGCTACGTCGATGTCGCGTCGGATTCGTCCCACGATGATCCCCAGCTCGTCGTGCACCTCGCTTTGGGTTACGCTCATCCTGTCACCGCTTCTTCCAGTTCACGCCCGACAGTTGCGACAGGGCCAGTTCCAGCGCGTGCGTGCCGGCTTTGCCGTGGCCTTGCGCCTGGACGGCGAGGTAAAGCTGGTGCGCGAGGGCCAGGCCCGGCAGCGAGAGCTGCATCCGCTTCGACTCGGCCAGCGCGATGCCCATGTCTTTGATGAAATGCTCCACGAAGAAGCCCGGATCGAAGTTGTTCTGCATGATCCGCGGGCCGAGGTTCGACAGCGACCAGCTTCCCGCCGCTCCGCTGCCGACGCTTTCCAGCACCGTCGGCAGATCGAGGCCGGCCTTGTAGCCGTACAGCAGCGCCTCGCACACGCCGATCATGTTGGTGGCGATCAGGATCTGGTTGACCATTTTTGTATGCTGCCCGGAGCCGGGCGGCCCCTGGTGCACGATCGTCTTGCCCATCGCATCCCAGCAGGGCTTGAGGGCATCCACGACCTGTTTTTCGCCGCCGATCATGATCGACAGCGTGCCGTTCTTGGCGCCCACGTCGCCGCCGGAGACTGGTGCGTCGATGCTCCACACGCCTTTCTTTGATGCGGCCTCCGCGATCTCGACGGCCAGCGACGGTTCGCTGGTCGTCATATCGACGAGGATGTTGCCCTGCTTCGAACCGGCCAGTGCGCCGTCTTCGCCCAGCATCACTTCGCGGACGTCGCTGGGAAAACCGACGATGGCGAAGATCACGTCCGCAACCTCGGCCACGGCCCTGGGCGAGCCGGCCCACTTCGCGCCTTTGCGAACGAGCGGCTCGGCCTTCTCTTTCGTGCGCGTGTAAACGCTGGCCGCGAAGCCGGCGTCGATCAGGTGCCCGAGCATGCTGGACCCCATCACGCCGGTGCCGATCCAGCCGATCTTCGTCTTCCCGGGAGCGATCGTCGGAACTGCCATTTGCCTGCGGGTCCTCTGGAGGTGCGCGAACGTCAAGCTCGCCGAAGTATATCCCCTGCCCGCGTGCTCGTCACCCACGCGCTCGGATCTCGAATGCGGCAAGGGCGGGCGACGTACATTGCACCGCACGACCGGCCTTGCCCCGGCCCCGGCCAGACACTTTCAGGAGGGGAGTCGTCTGCGAGACAGCGTGTAGTGCAGAATCAGGCTTCCACTGCGGCAAGCGCAGTGGTGAGCCCACTGAAGTCGTAAATCGAGTCACACACCCACGCGGCAACGGTTCGGTCGTTCCGGAGCGGCGACAGTCGCCGCTCGCATGGGGCAACTTGGCAACTTTGCAATTTGCACACGCCCTGCCCAGTTGGCCGAGTTGCCCCCGAACGTTTCATGGGAGTGTGGCCGGGGCAGAAAGGACCGGCGTGAACCGCATGGAAGCCCTCGGTCGATGCCGCGAGATGGCGGCGCGCCGTCGGCGAATGGACAACATCGTGCCCTCCTTCATAAGTAGGGTGCGCGGTTGCGCGCCTCAAGGGGCCGCGGGGAGGGCGATTAGAAGTCGATCACGGCCTCTTCGCCCTGGATGGTGCCGAGGCTGCGGTACACGTCGCGATTGATGTTCTCCGAGACGAACCGCACGCTCCCGTCAGCCATCGCAAAGCGCCCCCCGGCTTCGACGGCCGGAAAAAGAGGGGGACATATTCTGGTTTTTGGAAGAGCTGATGCCCCCGTTCCGGGGAGAGGCCGTAAAAGTAGAATGTCCCCTTTTTCGGCCCTTAATAGGTTAGGTGTCAGCTCACCCGCACTAGGCGGATATCGACCTCCCGATCAACGAACTTCCACTCCTCGGTGGCCCGGAGCTCGGCCACCAAGTCGTCAAAGGCCGCGGCGTCGGCCTTGGCGTAGTCGAACAGGGTTAGGAAGTCGAACGGCTCGCTCTCCCCGAGGTCTCGGCAGTGGTGCAGCCGGCGGGCGATGGCCGGTAGGTACTTCAAGCCGATGGCGATGTGCCGGGATCGGTCCTCGAAGATGGCGCGCCGCTCGTCCTGGGCCAGAGCCCACCACTTCGCGTTCTTGCGGATGGGAATCAGAGCAGCGTGCGTGGCCTTCGGACGGCCGAGGTCGGCTTGCTTCTTCGCCATCCTCTGCTTCTCGTCCTCTGTGGTGTACCGTCCGTTGCTGGTAACGCCCCGGAGCTTCCATTTTCCGCCGTCGGGCAGGACGTCAACTGCCCCGTGGACTATGTCCACCCGTTCGGCTGCCGGGAGCGGGTCGCCGATGATCGCCTTGGCCGAGACGACCGACCAGCCGCCGGCTTTGCCGCCGACGAAGGTGAACAACCTGGGGTTCACGACGGCAGCACCTCCCTTAGCCGGTTCCGCGCCCGCGGCGAGGGGCGGCGTGCCCAGACCGGCCGCCGCGCCGCCGAGGGCGAGTGTGCCCGCCAAGAACCCGCGCCGGCTCGAGCTATAGCCGTGCCCCGGTCGATCAACATCGGGGCTGTTTGTGTCATCGGGCATCGATCACATCCTGAAGCCTCTACCGCCGAACTAGTGTTTCTCCGACACTGTGCAAGATAACGTGCGCACGTTATTCGGCGCCCAAGTGATCGAAATCCGCGGGGCTTTGGACGCCGCGATTGAGGACATGGGTGTAGATCATCGTCGTCCGAACGTCGCTGTGGCCTAGGAGTTCCTGCACCGTCCGGATGTCGTAGCCGCCCTCGATCAGGTGTGTCGCAGACGAGTGCCGAAACGTGTGGGCCGTCACACGCTTCCGGATATCGCTCTTCCGCGCCGCGGCGCGAATTGCCCGCGAAACGGCCGATTCGTGGAGGTGATGGCGACGGCGTACGCCGCTGCGCGGATCGGTACTGACGCCGGACGCGGGGAAGACGTACTTCCTTCGCTTCCGGGCCGAATCGAAACATCCGTCCATTCTTCCGCATTGCACCGCCGTCACCATGAAAAGTCAAGAGGCGCGTGTTGCGGTTGCGGCCCGGGACGGAGGGGCGACCGTCAGTTGGAAGCTGCGACTACTTCTCGGGCGTCTCGACGGTCACTGCCATGAGGATCGGGGCGGTGGCGTCGTCGCCTTTGACGAACTCGATTCGTGAAATCGACTCCGGCCGCTGCGGGCGAATGCTGAGGTAGCGCAGTTGCCGGGCGCGGAGACTGAAGGCGAACTTCGATTCGGGCACGTCAACACGGCGGATGTAGTCGGCGAGGTGGACGCCGTTTTGCAGCGGGTGGTCTTCTGTCTTGCCGTCGGCGTAGTGCAGCCGCACGATGAGGGACACGCTGCCCTTCTCGCCCAGCGGATGGCCCCAGCCGCTGACGCCCCCCAGAATATGCACGGCCGCCGCGGGCATGTTCGCGGGGAGCGAAACTTTGCGCGGCATTTGTGGCGGGAAGCGGCCCTGCGGGCCGTGGAGCAGGATCGCGTTCGGTACGCGGCCGCCGCGGGGATCGACCAGGTGAAACGGTACGCCCTCGACTTCCTTAGGCGACCAGTCGTCGAAGATCAGCCGCTCGGCCTGGGCGTCCTCGCTGTAGAACATGCCGCGGACGCTGGTGATCGTCGCGGCTTTCTCCAGCGGCAGGGGGACATAGCGGCCGCGGGCGGTTAGAAACGAGAGCAGGTCGACCAGTTCGTTCTCGGCGAGCTGCTTCTCGAAGCCTTCGGGCATCAGCGACTTCTGCGATGCGACGAGTTCCTCGACTTCTTCGCGCAGCACGACGTGCCGCTTGCCTTCCGTGTCGAACAGCTCCAGCGTCGTTTGCGTCTCCGATGCCAAGAGGCCGTTGAACACGCGGCCTTCATCGGTGACGACCGTGTAGAGCCGGTAATTTCCCTCGACGCTGCGGCTGGGATCGAGCATCTGTACGAGCAGTTCTGCCTTGGGATGCACGGCCATGCCGGTGAGGTCCGGCCCGATCGCCGTGCCTTTGCCGGAATGCACGTGGCACTTGGAACAATGCTTCTCGAAGAGGGCCCGGCCGCGATCCGCATCGCCGTCCTGCGAGGCCAGCGGCATCAGGCGTTCGATCACCTGCTGCCGGTCGGGATTGGGCAGTGCCCCACCTCTTTCGAGCAATCGGCGGACGCGAGTGGCGATCACCTCCCGCGGATGCGCGAGCAGCCCCTGCTTCTGGTCGAGCGATAACTCGCCGAGTGGAACGGTGCCCGCTTCCAGAGCCGCGACCAGCCGCTCGGTCCAGGCGCGACGGCCCAGTAGCACGCGCACCGTCTCGCGGCGGACTTCTGGCGTCTGGCGGGACAGACTTTCGATGATCGAGGCACCCGCAGCGTCCGCCGTGCTGCGCGAGACGGCGTCCAGGAGGCCGCGAGCCAGCGCCGGCGGCGTGCGCGGCGAGAGCAGGTCGAGTATCTGCCGGACGTGTTCCGTACTTTCCGGACGGAACTCGATGAGCTGCCGCGCGGCGTCGATCCGCTCGCGCTCCGCCAGCTTCTCGTTCTGCACGGATTTCAACAGCGAAGATGCAATCTTTGCGGCGTGCTGCTCCAGCCGTCCGCTCCCCCACGCGAGGCCGAGCCGCACGAGCTGCGCCTGCGATTCGGCCGGCAGCCGGGACAGGAGCGCGAGCAGCGCCTCGTCGTGTGCCGGCTTGAAGTGCGGCTTTTGACCGGCCGGCCAGCCGCGCGCGAGACCGGCCATTATCGCACGGGCTACCTGCGAGTCCGAGGAGTTTTTGAGCGCGACGAGCAACTCGCCGACGCTCTCGACCGGTCCGCCGCGGGCGTAATGCTCCGCCACGCGCTCGACAATCGCGAGCGCCACGCGCTGCGTCCCGGGATCGAGCGCTGCCGCTGCCGCCTGGCGCAGGAAGTGTTCATCGTGTCCGGCAGCGGCCGCGGTCAGCGCATCGGGGAGCCAGGGATCGAGTGCGTTTTCCGGTCGCGAGATGGAGGAAAGCACGGCCTGCGCCCCCTCGGCCGCCGGGGGCATCTCCGACAGCGCGAGAAAGGCCGCCAGCCGCACCTGCGCGTTGTGGTCTTCCAGTACGCCGGAATTGCACAACTGATGGAGACACTCTGCAGTGCGCGGCAGCACGAGCGCGGCGGTGCGGCGCACTCCGGCCGACGGATGGCCCAGGGCGGAGAGCGCGGCGGCGATCGCTTCCGGATTGCTCCGGGCGCTGACGCTTCCGGCTCCGTCGGCATCGAGCGCGCCGAGGCATTTGAGTGTCCACAGCGCGTGCATGGCCGCGGGATTCAGACCGATGTCATCGACGAGCTGATCGGCGACGACAGCGGTGAGCGCCGGCACGGCCTCGCGGGCGCCTCGCTCGACGAGCAGCCGCTGGGCGTGCAGTCGCCAGGACATGTTCGAGTGACCGAGGGCGGCGACGAGTTCATCGTTGGTTGCATCGTGCAGCGAAAACTCGTTTGGCTGATCGGCCGCGGTATGCACGATGCGGTAGATGCGGCCATGCGTCTTGTCGCGCAGGTCGGTTTCGTAGGCGTTGCCCCGGCCGGTGCGATAACCCGCTGGCGTGGGATTGTGCTGCACGATGTAGTTGTACCAGTCGAGGATCCACACGTGACCGTCGGGGCCGACTTCGGCCGCGATGGGGGCGATCCACTCATCGTCGCCGGCCAGCAGGTTCCACGCGTTGCGCGACACGAAGTCCCCACCGGCGCTCTGCAGGTCAAAGACGGCGGTCAAGTGCCCCGTCGGGCCGTTCACGAACGCCGTGCGGTTCCAGTAGCGGCGGGGCCACGTCCGCGCCGTATACAGTGCGTGTCCTGCCGCCGCGGTGAAGCCGCCGTGGTGGTCGACCTGCCGGACGTTCGCTGTGATCGGGTCGAACAGATGGTCGAGCGCGATGCCGCCCAGCACGCTCGACGACCAGCCGCGTACGCGTTCGTAATAGCGGTTGGGGATGGGCAGGTAGACGCTGGGGTTGCGGTTGGCGGTCGAGCCGAAAAGGAGGCCTTCTTCGCTGAAGCCGACGCCCCACGAGTTGTTGTTCGTGTTCCGCAGGAACTCGAACTCGACGACGCGCGGTGCGTGCTGTCCTTCGTCCGGCGGCCCCAGGCGAAAGCGGTAGAAGCCGGTGCGGAACGACTGCCGCCGCCCTGCGATCTCGCCCTCGAAGCCGGCGTAACCCACCATGCCGTAAATCCAGCCGTCCAGCGCGTACCGCAGGTTGCTCGGCCCGGCGTGAGTGTCGTCGGTCGACCAGCCGCTGAACAGCACCTCGCGCACGTCGGCCCGGTCGTCGCCGTCTGTATCCTTCAGGAACAACGTGTGCGGCGCCTGGTGCACGATTGCGCCGCCGTACGCCGGCAACAGGCTGGTGGGGATGCTCAAGCCCTCGGCAAAGACGGTGAAGCGGTCGGCGCGGCCGTCTCCGTCAGCGTCTTCGCAGATGCGGATGCGATCGTTTCCCGGACCTTCGCGGACGAGGTCGTTCGGGTAATCGGTCGTCTCGGCGATCCACAGCCGTCCGCGCTCGTCCCACGCCAGCGCGATCGGCTTTCCGATGTCGGGTTCCGCCGCAAACAGCCGCGGCTCGAAGCCGACCGGCGTGACGATCCGCTGGAGGGACTCCGCCGCCGGCAGCGGCTCCTGCATTTTCTGGATCGGCTCACCGATTGTGCCCCATCGCTCGCCCGCCGGGTAAAACGGCACCCTGGCCGGCACGTACCGGAACGGCGGCTCGCCGTCGGGCAGCCGGGTCGTCGCCGGCGCATCGTCATAGTCAGGCGCGACAGAAGGATCGCCCCCGACGGCCCAGCGGATCCCGCGCTCCAGCAGGTTGTGAAAGCCGGCATGGCTCCACGTGCGGGCGTCGTGGCCCCACGCGGTGTAGAACACGCGGCCCTTGCCGTGCGCGCGGACCCACGTCCAAGGTTCGGCCTGGTTGAGGGTTCGACGAGATTCCGAGTCCGCTCTTGCCCCACCCTCAACCCTCAACCCGCGACCCTCAACCCGATATTCGAGCACCGTGCGGCCGGCGGTGTTGTGCCGCGTGTGGACGTAGGTCTCGTCCCAGCTCTCGAAGCCGGAGAAGCCGCGCATCACGGGATGATCCGGCTCGGCGATTCGCGCGCGAAACACACCGGTCTCGTGCTTCTCGAACCGCGCGCCCACGAGCTCGACGTAGCGGTCGGAATTGAGGAAGCAGTACGAGGCACAATGGATCGGCACGAAACCGCCGCCCTCTGCGACGAACTCCAGCAGTGCCCGCTCCTGTTCCGGCGCAATCGCAGTGATGTTGGCATAAATGACGAGCGCGTCGTAATGCCGAAGGATCTCGCGATGGAGATCGTCCGGGCGATCGCTCCATGTCAGCTCGATGCCGCGCGGCGCGAGCAGCGGGGCAAGCAGCCCGAACCGCTGCCGCGGCTGATGCGACCCGTGATCGCCCAGAAACAAGACGCGGATCGGCTTCTCGCCGTCCGTCCCCTGTGGCCGACTCTCGCCAGCAGGCATCGTCCCGCAGCACAATACGCAGAGGACGGCGGCGAACGGAAGGACGTAACGCGGAAAGCTGCACATGGTTGGGCGACGCTTAAAATGGGAAACGAGCCGCTGGCTCTCGACTCTTGAAGCACCTCACGATAACCGCGCCGCCACACCGACACAAACAGCCAGATGCGTGCAACGCACGATTGCAATTTGAGGACATTCACCACTGCGCTTGCCGCAGTGGAATCCTGATTTTGCACTACCTGCCGGATCGCAGGCGACTCCCCTCCTGGAGGTGTCTGGCCGGGGCCGGGGCCGCCGAGGATGGATTTCCAACTTCCACACGCGACTCGCAACCGCGGCTTGACAGTCCACTCGCAGCAGGGGAGGATGCCTGTACAAGGGCCGCCCGACCAGGGTGAGGACATGTCGCTAGCCGAATTGGGGAACTCTGCACCATCGCTCGGCGTCCAATCGTTGACCCCCTCCAGCCCCCACCTGGTTCGGAGGGGAGCTGAGTCGATCCCGCACCGCGGTGACGGGGTGCAGGAGATGACGGACCAGGAACTCATCGACGAGTGCCTGGCCGGTTACACGGAGGCGTTCGGCGATCTTGTCTCGCGATACCAGGACCGCCTGTACCACACGCTGCGGGCGATGCTGGGCTCGGCCGACGAAGCGCTCGACGCCGCACAAGATGCGTTTGTCCAGGCGTTCACCCGCCTCAGCACCTTTGAAGGACGCAGCGCCTTTTACAGTTGGTTGTTTCGCATCGCGGTCAATGCGGCCGTCAGCCGCAAGCGCCGCCGCAAACGCGGGGCGGCTGCGTCGCTGGACGCCGTTCGCGAACAATCGGGCCTCGAACCCGCCGACCGACATCCCGCCAACACGCCCTCCCACTCCCTGGAAAGCTCCGAACAACAAGAACTCGTGCGGCGGGCCCTCGATGAACTGCCGGAAGAGTTCCGTACGGCACTGGTGCTGAAGGAGATCGAGGATCTGAAGTACGAGGACATCGCGAAGATTATGAAGTGTCCGGTGGGCACCGTCCGCAGCCGCATCCACCGGGCTCGCTGCGAGCTGCGGGAGAAACTTGAGAGAA
>JAHWKJ010000432.1:1417-5580 GCA_019347905.1 Planctomycetota bacterium | reverse complement strand
GTGAGGCACGCGCTCAACCCCGCGTCGTCGTCGCCGGTCGCAGCCGCCCGCAGCGTGCGGACACGAACCACCAGCCGCCGGCCGCGCTCGACCCCTTCGACGGCGGTGAGGCGGCCCGTCACGACAACTGTTTTGCCGTCAAGCTGCTCCGCCCGGTTCCGCACCTCGGTATGGCGGCCGAAGTCCAGCTCCAGCGTCAGTTCGTCGGTTGCGAGCTGTGTGCCGGTGGTTTCGCCGCCGATGGCGACGATGCCCGTCTTCAAGTGTCCTTTCGCCTCGATGCGAATGTAACCATCGGCGGGTGGCTCGGCGGGGCGGCTCTCGTCCGACGCGGTTTGCGGGCGAGAAACAGCTCGCGGCTCCGCGTGCACGGGGAAACTCACCAGTGCCGCTGTCCATATCCACGCAGCAAGGACAATTCGGAAGCCAGCAGACCGCAGGTGGATGGTCACGGGATCAACTCCAGTTCGGATGGGAGCAGCGCCTGAGGACGGGAGCATCGATGAGAAGGGCCGGCCTCACTCCGCCTTCTTCCGCCCCTCGCCGCCGGTGCGATAGTCGAACCCCAGCACGTCTTCGACCAGCGGCAGGGCGAGTTTGACGAACTCCTGATGGGCCGGGTGGGGCAGGTACTCGTCGCGTCCCTTCTCGTCGCGGAACGTGACCAGAAAGCCGTGGGTGAAGCCCTTCGAGCGGTTCTCGACGCTCACGTCGGTGCCCCACTCGAAATCGTGGATTGCGTCGATCTTCTTCGGGAGCGCTGCGAAGGCCTCTTCCACTTGCCGGATCTGTTCCTTCGTCGCCTCTTCCTTGAACTTGAACAGCACGACGTGCCGCAGCAGGGGCGGCGACGCCTTCGCTTTCCTCTCGACCTGTTTCGCCGCGGGCTGGTCCGGTCCGCCTTGGGCGACCACAGCGACGACACACAGACACACTGCGACGGCGGACAAGATGAGGACGCTCTTGAGCATGTCGCGGTTCCCCAGAAGGAGGCTGATTCCGGAATGGCGGCGGCTGGACGGCGGATGGACGGAGCCGTAGAGTCGTGGGCGTCTCGCAGAATCCACACTGGCTGCGAGTCTACCGCCGCGCGCAGGGTGGTTCCAACCGGGGAGATTCCCGATGCGAGGCCGCGATCCTGCGTTTCCGGATTCTGGGGTGCCTGTAATGATGTGGTCGCTTCTGCGGGGGACATGTCTCGTCTGGGTGGCCGCGACCCTTATGTTCGCGCAGTCTCCGCGTGAAAAGCCGCGGGGGCCGGAACGTTGGGCCGAGGCGATCGCCACTTTCGAGCGAAGCGACGCCGAGAATCCGCCGCCGGAAGGGGCCGTGTTATTTGTCGGCAGCTCCAGCATCCGCATGTGGGACCTGAAGAAGTCGTTTCCCCAGCTCGACGCCATCAATCGCGGCTTCGGTGGGTCGCAGATCGTGGATTCGACGCACTATGCCGATGTGCTGATTCTGAAGCACCGGCCGCGGCTGGTCGTGCTGTATGCGGGAGACAACGATATCGCCTCTGGAAAGTCCGCCGAGACCGTCGCCCGCGACTTCGACGCCTTTGTTGCGAAAGTGCATGCCGGGCTGCCGCGGGCACACATCGTCTTCATCGCCATCAAGCCGAGCCTCAAACGCTGGTCGCTGTACGACAAAATCCGCGAGGCGAACCGGCTGATCGCCAGCCGCTGCGCGAAAGACGAGCGGCTCGAATTCATCGACGTGGCGCAGCCCATGCTGGGTGAAGACGGCCGGCCGCGCAAGGAATTGTTCGTGAAGGACAGGCTGCACCTCAGCGAGGCCGGCTACCGCGTGTGGACCGACGCGCTTGGGCCGCTGCTGGAGAACCGCAAGGCGTTCTGAACACCGTGCGCGTCTTCATCTCCGAATATCTCACGTCAGGCGCGTTGAGCGAGCCGCCTTCCGGTTCCCTCGCCGTCGAAGGCCGCGCTATGGCCGAGGCGATGCTGTGCGACGCCGCCCGGCTGCCCGACTGCCGAATTCAGACGACCTGGGACGCGAGGCTCGAGCCGCCGGTGCTCGGCGAGGCAGAGATTGAAGTTCGGCCGGTGACCGCTCCGCATGAAGCGCTCGCCGCGTTTCGTGAACTGGCCGCCGAGAGCGACCGTGTGCTGGTCATCGCCCCGGAATTCGACGGTCTGCTCGCCGCACGCTGCCGCGTGCTCGAAGCGGCCGGCGGTCGCTCGGCAGGCTGCACCAGCGATGCGATCGATCTTTGCGCCGACAAACTGGAGCTCGCGCGCCGCCTGCACGCGGCTGGGGTCCGCACGCCCAAGACAGTGGCGTTCGAGGCGGCGTCGGAGCGGCTGCCGTCCTCGGGCCCGTTTGTCGTGAAGCGCCGGGACGGCGCAGGCTCCGATTTCGTGCGGTTCGTCTCCGACGAGGACCGCCAAGCGACGTTTCACAAGCGCGCAGCAGAGGCGATCGCCGACGGGCTGTCCCTTGTGCTCCAGCCATTCGTTGCCGGCAGCGCCGCATCGGCCGCTGCGGTCATCGACGACGCCGGCCGCATGCAGATCTGGCCCTGGTGCCGCCAGCGATTGACTGAGGACGGCCGCTTTCGCTACCTGGGAGGCGAGATCGTTTCGACGGTTCACTCATGGGCCGCATCGCTTCAACCGTCCGTCGAGCGGCTCGTTCGGCAGTCCGCCGAGTCCATTTCGGGCCTGCGGGGATACGTCGGCTTCGACTTCGTATTTCCCACCGACTCGCCCGACCTGCCGGTGCTGATCGAAATCAACCCGCGACTGACCACCAGCTATCTCGGGTATCGTCTGCTGGCAGACGAGAATCTCGCTGCGCGCGTGTTGGAGATGGACTGCGTCGAGGCCGCCCCGCGTTGGCGTCGCGGGCGCATTTCGTTTCGAATCGGCTAAACGCGGTGGATGTTGAGACATGTCACCCCTGGGATTGGACATTGGCGGCGCGTACCTCAAGGCCTCGGACGGCGTCCGTACGAGCGTGACGCGACCGTTCGCCGTGTGGAAGCAGCCCGACGGCCTCGGGGCGGCGGTTGTGGAACTGCTCGGCGGCTTCGGCGCGTGTGACTTGCTCGCGGTGACGATGACGGCCGAACTGGCCGATTGCTTCTCGACAAAGGCCGAGGGCGTGAAGCGCGTGCTGAGTGCGGTCGAAGCGGCGGCGGGCGGGCGGCCGGTGTTCGTCTGGCAGACCGGGGCCGAGTTTGTTTCGCCGCACGTCGCCCGCGAGATCCCGCTGCTGGTCGCCGCCGCCAACTGGCACGCGCTGGCGACCTGGGCCGGACGCATCGTGCCGCGCGGAGCGGCGCTGCTCGTCGATATCGGCTCGACGACGACCGACATTGTCCCGTTGCTCGATGGCGTACCGTGTTCGATCGGCTTCACCGATCGCGAGCGGCTCGAAGCGGGCGAGCTCGTTTATTCCGGGAGCCGTCGCACGCCCGTGTGCGCAATTGCCCACAGCGTGCCCACGACGAGCGGTTACTGTCCGCTCGCCGCGGAGCTGTTCGCGACGACGCTCGATATCTACCTGCTGCTCGGCCGAATTCCCGAAGATGCCGCCGACTGCGAGACCGCCAACGGGCGGCCGGTGACCGTGGAACATGCCCACGACCGCCTGGCCCGTGCGCTGTGTTGCGACCGCACGGAGCTGCCGCTCGATGAGGCTCGGGAGATTGCGCGATTTCTCGCCGACGTCCAGCGGCAGCGGATTTCGGGTGCGGTGGACCGGGTGCTCTCGCGCGTGGACGGCGAGCCATGTGGCGTCATTCTGTCAGGTTCCGGGGCATTCATCGGGCGGGATGTCGTCGAGTCGCACCGTCGGCTGAAGGGAGTGCCCGTCCATGCGCTTCGCGACCTGTGCGATCCCGCCGCCGCCGAGGCGGCGTGTGCGTTCGCCGTGGCCAGACTTGCAGCGGAGAGACTCGCAGAAGAGACGGGGTGACGGGGAGAGGGGGCGACGGGGTGACCGGTGGCGTTGAAACGGCACGTCGAACCGTAGTTTCGCCGCGCGGCAATGTAGCGATCACCCGTCTCCCCGTCTCCCCATCTCCCCGTCTCCCCATTGCCCGTCACCCCATTGCCCCGTCACCCCATCGCCCCGTCACCCCATCGCCCCGTCACCCCATCGCCCCGTCACCCCATCGCCCCGTCACCCCGGAATTTCCC
>JAHWKJ010000432.1:0-1317 GCA_019347905.1 Planctomycetota bacterium | reverse complement strand
GCCCCGTCACCCCATCGCCCCGTCACCCCATCGCCCCGTCACCCCGGAATTTCCCCTCCACTCGGGGCGGCTCCGCTGCCGATGTAGCGTGACAGGTGCCCTTGCGCGCGGCCGCCGGTCGTGCGTCGCCTGGAGCGGCTGGAGTTACTCATGCTCGAATCGTCGGCAATCCGCGTCCCGCAGTTCGTGGTGACGGCCGAGGGCGAATTCTTCGGCGAAGACACGGGCCACAACCGCGAGGTCGTGCGGCGGATTCATGCCTGCGTCAACGCCTGCGCGTCGCTCACGACGGAAGAGCTGGAGCGCGGCATCGTCGAAGACATGCGCCGCGTAATCGCCGACGTCGTACCCCTGCTGCAGTCGCGCCGGAGCGGCGGCACGGTCGATAGTTCGCTGCCGCAAGCGCAGTCCGATACTGCAGCCAGCGGCTGATTCGGCGACCCGTTCAGTCGTCGTTTAGCCGCGGGCGGGCCGCGCGGATCAGCGCGGCCCGTTGGGCCGCGGCTAAACGGATCGTATCGAGTCTCGCGCGTGGCAGGAATCAGGACGCGGCCGAGTCGCTGCGGAACAGCAGCCACACCTCACCGAGGCGGAAGGCTCGCGCCGCACACAAGTACGTTAAAGCCCCGGCCGTCAGCGGGATTCCCACCGCGGCCAGCCGGGAACTCCAGCCTTCACCGGCCGGGACCAACGCGAGCGAAGCGAGCACGGCGGCCGCCATGGCCGTGCAGGCGCAGACGGCGCGCAGGGCCGTCAGCGCCAGCCGCCGCCAGTCGAGCCGGCCGACGCGAGCCTGCGCCAGCCACGCCGTGAAAGACACCTGCACGATCGCCGCCAGCGCCGTCGCCAGCGCCAGCCCGGTCCCGCCCAGAAACGGCAAGAGCGCAAAATCGAGTACGAGATTCAGCCCCACGGCCCATAGTCCCACGCGCATTGGCGTGCGGCGGTCGCCCATCGCATAAAACGCCCGCTGCGCGACCGGCAGCCCGCAATACGCCCACACGGCCACGGAATAGGCGACGATCATCGCGGCCGTTTGTCCCGCGGCCGCCGCGTCGAACTCGCCGTGCTGGAAGAACAACCCCGTCAACGGCCGGGCGATCAGAATCAGGCCGACGCTCGCCGGGAGGCCCACGGCCAGCACCAGCCGCAGACCCAGGTCGAGCGATTCGCGGAGCCGGTCGAGCCGTCCCTGGGCTGCGTGGGCGGCCATCAGCGGAAACAGCACCGTCCCCAACGCCACGCCGAACACCCCCAGTGGGAACTGGTACATCCGCTGGGCGAAGTACAGCGACGAAGCCGTGCCGGTCTCCAGCG
>JAHWKJ010000431.1:1864-5592 GCA_019347905.1 Planctomycetota bacterium | reverse complement strand
AACGGCCGGAACGAGCTTCGCACCAGCATGCTGCCCACGCGGTCGACGAACTGCGACGGCGTGACGGTCCCGTACAAATCGGCAAACCAGAACCAGCGGTCGTGATAGCGCTTCAGCAAGGCCCCCAGCCGGCGCGCGGCCGCGGAAACAAGCTCGGCATCGCTCATCTCGCGGGTGATGTGCGGCACCGCCTGGCGGACGACGGGCAGCCACCGCAGCGGCCAGCGTCCGAACGTCCGCACGTGGCGGGCGAGTTGCGCCAGCAGGTTCTCCCCCAGGTCTGCTTCGACCTCCTGCGGCGTGGTGGTCATCAGTCGGTCGATCAGCATCGCCGCGGGGATCTCGCGGATGTGCCCATCGTGCACGCGGGTCCGCGAGGATTCGTAGTGCGGCACGCGCCCAAGCTGGTCCCGCAGGATCTCCAGCCGCGAACGAGCGACCGTGCGGCGATCGGCGTCGGCGACGGCACCCAGGAGCGCGTGCCAGCACTCGTTCAGCTCGCCATCGAGCCGGCGGAGATCGGAACGATCGTGCAACCGTCGCTGCTGCGCCCGCTGGAGCTCCTGCCGCCGGGGATAGAGGATGACGTTCTGGTTCAGGATGTGCCCGTACTGCCGCACGACGCGATCGAAGCCGCGGGCCAAGAGCCCGAACCCGCGCAACATGCGGATCGCCGGCCGCAGCACGCGCACGTAACGGGCCAGCAGCGGCAGCCTGAGCAGCCGCCCCAGCCGACCGATCCGCACGGCGTCCGCCGCCCCGCCGGCGGGCAGCGCCACGAGGATCAGCCCAAAGGGGATCGACGGCAGAAAGTCGATGAGAAAGTGCCGGCGGAACCAGCCGCCCTTGCCGCGCACGTGCGCCAGCTTCACGAAGAACTCCGTGAGAAACACGGCACATGCGGCGGTGTCGATCGCCATGAACCAGAACAGCGTGCGGGGAGAAAGCTCCCAGAACGCCTCGACGGTGAGGAGGCCCACGACCAGGCAAATTAGAAACAGCACCAGCCGCTCGCTTGCGCCGACGAGTCCGCGCCCAAAGCGATTCTCGAGGCGGGAGTGGAGGCGGCGTTCCTGCTGTTCGGCGCGCAGTTGCGACAGCTTGCGCTTGAGGCGGCGGCGACCCCCCCTTGATCCCCCCCTTAGTAAGGGGGGGAAAGCGCTGGCGTCGCGGCGCTCGATGTGCCGCAGATGCCAGGCGATTTCGTCGGCGACGATTTCCAGCCGCCGCGCCGCGCGCTCGGGCGGCAGGTCGTCCAGCGAGGTCAGCAGCAGATCGCCGCGGTCGGTGAGCTCGGTGGCCCAGCGTTCGCGAACATCTTCCTTCGGCGGATCGTTCTCGTAACAGTCCACGAAGGCCGCCCGCAACGTGCTGCGCGTCTCGCTGAAGACTTCGGCTGCCACGCTCTGTTCGGCGGATTGCAGCTCGGCCTCCAGCTCGAGGATCGAGGTCTCGACGAGGCTCGAAAAGCAGCCATCGGGGTCGGGCGCTTGGGCGATGGCGCATCGCGAGTCGCGCCACGAACGGGCGGCCGATTCGAGAAAGCCCTGGGCCGCCAGGGCGCAGTCTTCGGCCACGTCATCGAGGCCAAGCCGCCGGCATTCGGCAGCCAGCGAGTGAATCTCCGCGAGAATGACGGCGCCCCCGGGACGCGCAGCGGGATCGGCGGCGCGGTCGAAGAGCGTATGAAATTCCCGCTCCAGCTCGGCCAGCCGCGACGAAGCCTCGCGGGCATCGGTGACTGCCGACGAGCGGAACTGCCGGAGCCGTTGTTCCAGCGAGAGCAGCTCCCGGCGCAGCACGGGCGACTCGACCGGGCTTGCGCTGTGCGCGTCTGCGGAAGGGGCCGCGGTCGTCTTGCCGTCGAGAGTGGGCGTCACAGACACGGGACAGATTGCCGCTGGAAAACCGCCGGAACCAGCTTGTGGAAAGGCGGTCCCAATCTTAGTCGGATCGAGCCGTGCGAAGAAACGGCGGATTCGGAGGGAGCTGTCAGCTTTCAGCCGTCAGCTTTCAGCCGACCGGTGATCGCCCATTGAAAGCTGATCGCTGAAAGCTGATCGCTGAAAGCTCGCCGTCACTGGCCGGCCGCCGGTGCCGGAGCCGCGCCGTCGTTCTGCGCGGGCGGCGCAGCGTTCTCCTGTCCCGCCGGTGCGGCCGCGGGCGGCGTGGCCTCGTTCGGAACCAGCACGGTCGCTCCGGGTGCGTCGGGACGATAGTCCCAGCGCGGTTCGCCCTGAAAGCGGACCTCGTCTTCCGTCTGGTCGAAGCGATCGCCCGGCCGCCAGAAGTCCTGCATGATCGTCTTCCGCAGAACCAGCGGCTTGCCGTCGGGGCCGTTCATCACCCGAATGCCGTTCGAGAACCCGCTCATGTAAACGGTGAAATAGTCCGTCTCCGGATCGACGTCCTTCCACGTGGCGACGCCGTAAATCACCTGCTCCGGCGTGGGCCTGGCATCCGCGGGCACAGGATCGGGAATCTCGCCGATGGCTTCCACAGAGTTCAGGAATCGGCGGCGCTCGCGGCGGTTGATCGCGGCCTGTGCTTCCGGCAGCACGACGTCGGGATACACCTGCTGCGAATCGTTGTCGTCGGTGACGAGCGTCAAATCCGGCACGAACAGCGGCTTTCCGGGCGGCACGTCTTCTTCATTGGCCGGAGCACTGTCGCTGGTATCCTGCCGACGCGCGAGCGGCCGATTCACGGCCTTGTAAACCAGGTACCACACCAGCTCGCGCTTCTTCTGGCCCGTCTCGGGATCGGTCACATCGACCCAGATCATCCGCAGCGGCTTCAGGTCGACTTCCAACACCCAGAGGTTGCTCTGCGCCGTGATCTCCTGGCCCGTGGCATCGGAGGCCACACGCTGGACAAATCCCTCAGTGGGCGCTTCCGGTTCTTGAGCCGCGGCGGCCAGCGGCAGCAAGAGAATCGCGGCCGCCAGGGCCAACGGATGAAGCAGTCGTCGGGCAACGAGCACGCGAGTCACCGGTTTCGGAAGATGTGGTGGGGCGCGGGAGGCGTTGACGCGGCAACGACTGCCCCTGATTCGACTATACGCCCCGCTCTCGGGTAGGGTCAAGCTGCGGTTTCAAGCAGACGCCTGCTAAACTGGCGCCCACAGACGGATGGCTGCAAAAAGGACAACTGCCCCGCGAGGAGGCCTACAGTGAGCGACATTGGGAGGCGATCGAGTCGCCGGGCAACACCCGGTATTGGGGCGCTGCTGCTTTCCGCAGTGGCCGCAGGGATGGCAGGATGCGGCGAACCCTCCGTCGCCGAATCGCAGGCGCAGGACTCAAGCCCTCCGGCGGCGCAAAAGGCCAACGACGCGCGCGAGGGGCACGACTGGCCAATCTTCCTCGGTCCGCACGGCACCGGCGTGTCCGACGAAACCGACATCGCCCGGCGATGGCCGAAGAATGGCCCGCCGGTCCTGTGGCAGCGGGAAGTGGGCAACGGCTACACGGCCCCCTCGATCCGCGGCGAGCGGCTCGTGCTGCATCACCGAGTGGGCGACGAGGAAATCGTCGAGTGCATGAACGCCGCGACCGGAAAATCGCTGTGGAAACACGGCTACCCCACCAGTTTCGAAGACCCTTACGGCTACAGCAACGGCCCCCGCTGCACGCCCCTACTTACGCAGGACCGCTGCTATACCTACGGCGCCGAAGGCAAGCTGGTGTGCCTCGAGCTGGCGACGGGCAAGAAGATCTGGATGCGAG
>JAHWKJ010000431.1:0-1764 GCA_019347905.1 Planctomycetota bacterium | reverse complement strand
GCAAGCTGGTGTGCCTCGAGCTGGCGACGGGCAAGAAGATCTGGATGCGAGATGTGCTCGCCGACTTCGACCTGACGAAGCCCGGCAGCGACATCCCCAACTGGTTCTTCGGCATCGGCTGCACGCCGGTGCTGGAAGAGGGCCTCGTGATTGCGCTGGTGGGCGGGCAGCCGAACTCCGGCGTCGTCGCCTTCGACGCCGACACCGGAAAGACGGTGTGGGAAGCCGTCGGGAAAGAGACGTGGGACGGCGCTCCCACCGACACCGGCGAAGCCTTCGAGTGGAGCGCGGAAGAGCAGATCGTCAGCTACTCGTCGCCGATCGTGGCCACGATCCATGGCCGGCGGCACCTCCTGTGTCTGTTAAGACACGGCCTGGTGTCGCTCGATCCGCGCACCGGCCGAGAGAACTTCAAGTACTGGTTCCGCTCGCGGGTCTACGAATCGGTGAATGCGGCGCGGCCGCTCGTCATCGGGGACAAGGTGTTTCTGACGGCCGCCTACGACGTCGGCTCGGCGCTGCTCAAGGTGAAGCCGGATGGAAAGAGCTTCGAAGAAGTGTGGCGAAATCGGCGGAACCTGTTGGCCCACTGGTCGACGCCGATCCACGTCGATGGATTCATCTACGGCTTCAGCGGACGGCACGAGCAGGAAGGTTTGTTCCGTTGCCTCGAGCTGGCCACGGGCGAGGTCGTCTGGGAATTCAGCGGTTACGCGGGGGATTTCGACGACCTGAGACTAGATCCGCTCACCCAGAAGTTTTCGGACGCGAAGACAGGCGAATCGATGCCGTGGCCCTTCTACGGCCGCGGGGCGAAGATCCGGGCGGGCGACCTGTTCATCGTGCTGGGCGAACGCGGCACGCTGTCGCTGGTGAAGGTCAACCCGAAGAAGTTCGAGGAGATCTCACGCACGAGTTACGAGGCGCTCGAGTATCCGCCGCACATCTGGACGGCGCCGGTGCTGTCGCGGAAGCGGCTGTACCTGCGGGCCGAGAACGCGCTGGTGTGCCTCGACGTCTCGCCGGCGATCGCGGATGGCCCGTAATGGCCGCAAACGGCTCGATCGCGTAGAATAGATCTGCGACCGGAGCGGGCCGGGCGGCCGCTGCGGCGGTTTGTGCCGTTCCTCGAAAGAGGGGCGGCGCGTCGTCGTGGAGGAAAGTCCGGGCTCCACAGGACACGGTGGTGGGTAACGCCCACCGTCCGCAAGGACAGGGAAAGTGCAACAGAAAGCAAACCGCCGATCGGAGGGGCTCTCCCCTCAGGAGGCAAGGGTGAAACGGTGCGGTAAGAGCGCACCAGCGGGCCGGGTGACCGGTCCGGCTCGGCAAACCCTACCGGGAGCAAGACCAAGCAGGAAGGAGACGGCCTCGCCGTCGCGGACTGGTCCGGTCCGCCAGCACTTCCGGGTCGGTCGCTATTGCGAGCTGGACGCTTCGGCGTGCGGTTCCGACGAGGCGGCGGGCAACCGCCGTCCCAGAGAAATGGCCGCCCTCGACAGAACCCGGCTTATCGGCCCGCTTCGGTCTCTATTTCCACGGGCGCCACGAAACCCTCCGGCTTTACGGCCAGAATCGAACAGGGAATCTGCGGCAGCAGCCGTTCGGCGGTATTCCCCACGAAGAAGCCCTGCAAGCCCGTCCGCGCGACGGTGCCCATCACGATCAGGTCAATCCGCTGCTGCTCGATGTAATCGAGCAGTACCAGCTCGGCCGGACCTTCAATCACGAGCGGCTGCACGCCGAACTTGAGCGTCCGGTAGA
>JAHWKJ010000030.1 GCA_019347905.1 Planctomycetota bacterium | reverse complement strand
GACGGCCGGGCGCACGGGTTCGTACACGCCGCCGGCTGGACGCACAAGCGGCTGCCCCGGCTGATCCACCCCAGCAGCACATACCACATGGCGCGCGCCGAGCGGCCGCCCGGAAACGGGGACTGGCACGCGGTCGCGGCCACAAAGCGTCCGGATAGCCCGCCCGCAAGCTTGCCTGACCCCATTTCCGGGCGGCCGCCAATCGTCGACTACGCCCACGAAGACCCGGAAAACGAACGCCTCTGGCGGTTCCCGTACCACCGCCTCGAAGTCGAGGCGATCCGCGACTCGATGCTCGCCGTCAGTGGACAACTCAACCGCAAGATGAGCGGCCCCGGCGTGTACCTCTCGGTGCCGAAGGAGGCCCTCGAAGGCCACAGTGACCCCGACAAGATCTGGCAGCCGCTCGACGAGCGCGAGGATTCGCGCCGCGCCGTGTACGCCTTCATCAAGCGCTCGCTGGTGGTGCCGATGCTGGAAGTGCTCGACCTGTGCGACACCACCCGCTCAAGCGCGGGCCGGCTGACGACGACCGTGCCCACGCAAGCGCTCACGCTGCTCAACAGCGAATTCGTCAACCGCCAGTCGCGACACTTCGCCGTCCGCCTCACCCACGAAGCCGGCGACGACCCGCGCACACAGATCGACCGCGCCTATCGCCTGACATTGTGCCGCCCGCCAACGCCCGAAGAATCGGCTGCGCTGACGACATTTCTCGCACAAGAGGCGGCGGCTCTGGAGCGGGAGTCATCGCTGGAACCGCCAGCCGCCCGCCGCGAGGCGCTGGTGCGGCTGTGCCGTGTGATCTTCAACCTGAATGAGTTCGTGTATCCGGACTGATGGCTTTGACATACATGTTGCAGCACGAACCATCGACAATTGCGGACATCTGGGAACAGTTCAGCGGACTCACTTCGCTGCTCGATGCCGACGATGATGTCGACCTTTGGAAAGCAGCCGTCGGTCACATCATCGGCGATGCACAGTATCTCACTGCCAGGATCGCAGACAAGAAAGTCGTTGTATTGGTCCGAATCGGACGTTGCTCGCATTGGCTGCGGCCACATCAGTCATGGTGGGTCGCCGATGCCGACGGCGGCTTCGCTGCTCCGGTGGGCTACGGTGGATCCGGCTACAGTCGAGGCGGACTGCCCGAATTTGACTGGTGTCTCAAATGGCAATGGCACGCCGACGAAAGGGAATGGTTCCAGACCGAAAAGCCTCGAGGCAAGCGTCGGCTCCAACTCCGTGTCGCCATCCCATCTCGGACAAGACAGCATCCGCAAGCCGCAATTCACACGACCTGGACGCCAGAAGCTCCAACCGGTCCGGTGAAGGCGGTGCAATTCTACGGTTTCCGTAAACAAGAGTCGCAGTGGCGGCTTGCCGCGCACTGGACGTGCAGCGAAGGGCTGTACGATGCGGGCTCATGCGTCCAAAGTGATAGATAGTTAGTTTGCAGGTCGGTGCAGCTCTGCCTCGACGCGGACGCCTGCGCCAATTGCCGGAGGCTTCGCCGTGAGTGCATTTGAAGAGACGATCGACGCGACGCTCGACGCCAGCGGAAACCTGCGGTTGTCGCACCCACCTCAACTTCCGCCCGGGCCCGTCCGCGTGACGATCCGGACCGCGCCAGTGACGACCCGGCCAAAGCGTGGTCTTGCGGATGTGGTCGCTGAAATTGCCGCCGCGCAGCGATTGCGCGGCTTTCCTGGGAGATCGGCAGCAGACATCCAGGCCGAAGACGACGAACGCCAGGCGGAGGACGAGGAGCGCGACCGAGAACTGGATGCCGCCCGTCGCACGGACTCGGTGGGAGGACCGTAGTGCTCTACTACCTGGACACGGTGATCGTCATTTTCGCTGTCGAGGGACAGCCCGCGGACCAGCAACGAGCGCGTAATCACCTGGCTACCCTCGAACAGGATGGCCACCATTTCGCAATCAGTGAATTGACACGCACGGAGTGTCTGGTTCCAGTTCTGGGGCCGGCAGCCGGGCAGCGGCTGTCGGACTTCTTTTGTTCTTCCACGGATCGAACCTCCGAACGGTGCCACTGACGGGTGCGATGCATACTCGGGCCAGTGCGATTCGGGGCGGACACCGCTATCCGGCGGTTGCTCCATCGCAGCCGAAACGGTACGGGTTGGCCGATGCCCTTCATCTCGCCGCCGCGATCGAAGCCGGCTGCGATGTGTTCCTCACAAACGATCATCAATTGTCAAACTTCCCGGACATCACGGTCGAAGAATTGCCATGATCGTGAGAGAGAATCGCTCCAACGCACGCTTCACCCGTAACCGCACCCCTTGCGGCCATACGCGACGCGAGTTCCTCTGGGAGGCCGGGGCCGGGTTTGCCGGGCTGGCGCTGATCGACCTGCTGTCGCGCGATGGTTTCTTCGCCGGGCGGGCGGATGCAGGCGAGAGGATGAGCGCCGCGGATCGGGCGGCGCATCCGCTGGCGGCGCAGCCGCCGCATGCGCGGACGCCGGCGAAGCACTGCGTCTTTCTGTTCATGAACGGGGCGCCCAGCCAGGTCGATACGTTCGATCCCAAGCCGGCCCTCGCGCGCCATCACGGCTCGCCTTACCAGGGGCCGCTCGAAGTCGGCTCGAACGGCCGGCCGGTCGGGTATCTGATGGATTCGCCGTTCCCATTCACCAGGCACGGCGAGAGCGGTTTGCCGATCAGCAGCCTGTTTCCGCACACGGCCCGGCATGCGGACGATCTGTGTGTCATCCGCTCGATGTACACCGACACCGCCGCACACGCCTCGGGCTGTCTGCAGATGAATACCGGCAGCGTGCAGATCGGGCGGCCCAGCCTCGGCTCGTGGCTCAGCTACGGCCTGGGCACCGAGAACGAGAACCTGCCCGCCTTCGTGGTGATGACCGATCCCCGCGGCGGCCCGATCGGCAGCGCGTCGAACTGGACCGCGGGCTACATGCCGGCCGCGTACCAGGGCACGCTGTTTCGCAGCACGGGCAGCCCGCTCCTGGACCTGGCGACGCCGCCGGGCATCAGTGACCGCTCGCAGCGCGACTCGCTCGATCTCCTGGAGCGATTGAACCGCCTGCATCACCGGAACCGTCCGCGCGAAACGGAACTCGCCGCCCGCATCCTCTCCTACGAGCTGGCGTTCCGCATGCAGACGACGGCCGCGGACGTCGTCGACCTGGAGAGCGAAACGCCCGAGACGCGGGCCATGTATGGCCTCGACGAAAAGCTCACCGCCGACTTCGGACGCAAGTGCCTCATCGCTCGGCGGCTGATTGAGCGCGGCGTGCGGTTCGTGCAGCTCTATTCCGGCGGCGGTCACATCGAAGACACGTGGGACGGCCACAACAACTGCATCACCAACCACACGCTGCACGCCGGCGAGACCGACCGGCCGATCGCCGCCCTCATCACCGACCTCAAGCGCCGCGGCCTGTGGGACGAAACGCTCATCGTGTGGGGCGGCGAGTTCGGCCGCACGCCCACCAGCGAGGGCGTGGGCAAGCCCGGCCGCGACCACAACTGGCACGGCTTCTCGATGTGGCTGGCCGGCGCCGGCGTGAAAGGCGGGCAGGCGATCGGCGCGACCGATGACCTGGGCTTCGCGGCCGTCGAGAACCGCTGCCATGTCGCCGACCTGCACGCCACGATCCTCTGGCTGATGGGCCTCGACTACGAGCGGCTGAGCTACTTCTACCAGGGGCTGGACCAGACGCTGATCGGCACCGAACGGGTGGCCCGCGTCATCGAGGAAGCGCTGGCGTGAAGTACGCTCTCGTCATTCCGGACGGCTGTGCCGACGAGCCGCAGGCGTCGCTGGGCCAGCGCACGCCGCTCCAAGCCGCCCGCACGCCCGCGATGGACGCGATCGCCCGCGCCGGCGTCGTCGGGCGGGCTGAAACAGTGCCACCCGCGCTTCCCCCCGGCAGCGACGTGGGCACGATGAGCCTGTTCGGCTACGACCCGCTGGTGTACCACACGGGCCGCGCACCGATCGAAGCGGCCGCCCAGGGCATCCCGCTCGGCCCCGACGACTGGGCGATCCGCTGTAACCTGGTGACGGTCGAACACGGCGTGATGCGGAGCTTCACCGCCGGACAGATCGCGAGCGACGACGCCCGCCAGCTCATTCAACTACTGCAGAAGGCCCATTGCGGCGACGAGCGGTGGAAGTTCCACGCCGGCGTCAGCTATCGGAATCTGCTCGTGCACCGCGGCCGGGGTGAAGCGCCGCCGTTTTCAGAAGCGACCCGTACCGTTCCGCCGCACGACATGACCGATCAGCCGGTGGCCGGCTTCCTGCCCACCGGGCCGGGAAGCGATCTCTTGCGCGGGCTGATGGATGAGAGCCGCAAGCTGTTTCGCGACAGCGAGACCAACCGGCGTCGGACAGCGCGGGGCGAGCCGCCGGCCACCGACATCTGGCTGTGGGGCCAGGGCCACGCCCCGGCGCTGGAACCATTCACCGCCCGTTTCGGCAAAACCGGGGCCGTCATTACGGCGGTCGATCTATTGCGAGGCCTCGCGCGGCTCGTCGGCTGGCGGATTGTGGACGTGCCGGGAGCCACCGGCTATCTCGACACCGACTACGCCGCCAAAGGCCGCGCCGCCATCGAGGTGCTTTCCGACGTCGACCTGGTGGTCGTGCACGTCGAGGCGACCGACGAAGCCTCGCACGAAGGCGACGCCGCGGCGAAGGTCGAGGCCCTGGAGCGGATCGACGCCGACATCGTCGCCCCGCTGCATGCGTTCCTCCAAAGCCAGAGCGATTACCGCATCCTCGTCTCCCCCGACCACCCCACGTTGCTGCGCACCAAAACGCACAGCCACGGCGAAGTCCCCTTCGCCCTCTGCGGCGCGGGCATCGCCCCCGATGCGTCCGAGCGGTTCGACGAACCATCCGCCGCCGCAGCCGCACCGCAGGCCCTGAGGGGCCACGACCTGATGCCGCTGCTGCTCAGGTGAAGCCGGCCACTCCGAGCAAACGAATGCGCAACCGTCCGCGTTCTGGTGAAGGGACTTCATCAGCGCATTTGAGCCGGAGCAGGCGATGGCTGGCACTCGCGAGGGACAGGAAACGCGGCATAAGGCCTGGCGGGAGCAGGCGACAAAGGCGATCATTGCGCGGCTGCGGGAGATCGGCGCACCGCCGGACGGCTTTGCGGCCTTTGAGCCAGGCGGGTCGCGATGGGCGGGCACCGGCAGTGCGGGCGCGGGCGGAGCCGCCAGCACACCGGCGAGTCCGCCAGAGGAGTTCTACGAGTGGTTTTCCGGCATGTTGCCGCCGACGCCGGTGCCCGGCGTTGACTACTGGGACCCGCTCCGCGAAGGCCTCGTGCAGGCGCTCCAGTGGGCCGCGAAGGAGCGAGGCGAAGACATCTCGCTCTGGGACTTCTGCCAACTCGCCCGCGTAACGGACCAACTCATCAAGGACCGCTTCGGCTCGTGGGGACGCCTCCGCGCGTCCGTGGGCCTGCCGCCGCCCGCCGGTCGGCCGCAAATCTACGACGACGCCGAGATCATCGCCGCCGTGCGACAACTGGCCGCCGAGGCCGGGCCGCACATCACTTTCGCGATGCTCCACCAGCGCATCGGCATTTCCACGTCGACTGTCCACAGCCGCTTCGGCGGCTGGTCGAAGCTCTGCGAGGCAGCCGGCGTTGCGGTGCGGACGCTCGGCCGGCGGTCGCGGCACACACCGGAGTCCCTGCTCCAGGCGCTCATCGGGCTGCTCAAATCCGGACGCACGCGAATCTCCCGCTGCGACTTCTCGCGGCAGACCGGCATCTCGAAGGACGCCATCCTCAGCCACTGGGGAAGCTGGAGCGCCCTGCGCGAGGCTGCGGGGCTGTCGCCACAGGAAGTCTCCCGGCCGCGCTTCAGCGACGACGACCTGCTGGCCGAGTTCGACCGCGTGATGCGCAAACTGGGCCGCTTCCCTTCCGAGCGGGAATTCGACGCCGAAGCCTGCTGCGCGATGTTCACCCTCAGAAGGCGCCTCGGCCGCCGAGCCGAACTGCTCCAGCGCTGGCAGGAATGGCAATCGCGCCAGCCGGCCCGAAAGCGCCCACCGCACCGGAAGAAACCAAAGCGGCAAAAGCCACAAACACCGTCACGAAGTCGCAAACGCCCGCGTGCGACCCGCAAGACTCAGCGCCCCAGCCGGCACACAGATCGCCCCGTCAATTCGTAGCACGCCGTAGCACGGCGTTCCAAGGCCGTGCCTCCACCAATTGGGGCCGGGGCGCAAGAGACTATGGAGTGCGGTGACTCGTCACCGCTTTGGATTAAGGCCGGCTCGGGGCGCTCGGGCACGGTTGGAGCGTGCGATTTGCGCCCGGTCGGGGAAACAGATCTTCCCTTTGCTGATCTGCCCCTTTGCTGATCCGTCGCTCGGTCGGCAATGATCCGCGCCGGAACCGCTTGGACTCTGAGCTTGGCGTCCAATGGCTGTAAACGGCCCACCGGCGGCGGTATCATCGGCGCGATCGCGGCCGTAAAAACGCGGAAACAGCCGCTTTTCAAAACGGCACCCGGGTCCGCCGCCGGCCGCGCCGCCCGCCCGGCTTGGATCGGCCCCGGCGCCCCTCGCAACGCTGACGAAAGGAGCCCACCAATGTTCCCCCGTCTCACCCTGCTTGCCTTCCTGCTCGGATGCCTCGTTGCGGCCCCGCTCTTCGCCCAACCCGCGGATGACGACCGTTTCCGGCAGCTCGACCGCAACAACGACGGCCACCTCGCCCGCGACGAGGTGTCGCAGCGATTGCGGGAGGTGTTCGAAGCCATCGACGCGAACCGGGACGGCAAGGTCACTCGCCGGGAGTTCAATGCGTTCCAGCCTCGCCAGGGGCGCGAAGCCGGCCGCCGGCCGGAACCGCTCGCACCGACGCATGCCGACGTCCGCTACGGCCCGCACGAACGCAACGTGTTCGACCTGTACCTCGCCGAATCGGACAGGCCCACGCCGCTGGTCCTGTACATCCACGGCGGCGGGTTCCAGCGCGGCGACAAGCGGACGCTGAACCCGGGAGAGGGCCGGGCGTACCTGGGTGCCGGCTGGTCGATCGCCGCGATTAACTACCGGCTGACGAATACGGCCCCCGCCCCCGCCGCATATCTGGATTGCGCCCGGGCTCTGCAGTTCCTGCGTCACCACGCGAAGAAATGGAACCTCGACCCGGCGCTCGTGGCGTCCACCGGCGGCTCGGCCGGCGCAGGCACGTCGCTGTGGATCGCCTTCCACGACGACCTGGCCGAACCCGACAGTGACGACGCCATCGCACGCGAGTCCACGCGGCTCACCTGCGTCGTCGTCTCGAACGGCCAGTCGTCCTACGATCCCCGTTTCGCCGAACAGATCGGCATCCCCCGCCCCAACTTCGAGCGGCACTCGTTCTTCCTGCCGTTCTACGGCATCACGCGAGACGAGATCGACACGCCCGAAGCCTACCGCCGCTACGAAGCCGCGGCGCCGATCACGCACCTGACGAAGGACGACCCGCCCGCGCTCCTCCTGTACAGCTTCGCCGACGAGGACGTGACGAACGAGTCGTCGCTGAACCTGGTCGTCCACCACCCGAAGTTCGGCATCGCCCTCAAGGAGCGGATGGACAAACTCAACATCGAGTGCGTCGTCCAGTACCGCGACGCGGAGACGGGACGACCCATCCGCCACGGGGAGGACGCCGCACCGGTGACGTCAGTGGAGTTTGTGCGCAAACACTTCAAGGCCCAGCGCGCTGGCGTCAAGGAGTAGAATGACAGTCGGATGCGAAACAAGCCGGATCTGTGGTGTCGCCAAGTCTGAGCAGGATGCCGCGCTGACTCCCGAGCCGAGGTGATGCGGCTCTGCTCAATCTGGACTGACCAACGATTTACGACACACGTGCTCCGCTGCTGAGGTGCTCACATGGCAGAAGCCTCCCCCTGGAGATTCCTGGACCGCAAGCCCGGTTCCGTTTACAAGCAGCTCTTCGTCAAGGGCCGCAACGTGGCCGCGCGCACCTTGTACGGCCGCTATCTGAGCGAGGAGGAGCCGCGAACAGCCGAGCAGATTGCCGCCGATTACGATCTTCCGCTGGAAGCTGTGCTGGAAGCGATCGCCTACTGCGAGTCGGATCCGCCGGAGATCGTCGAAGACTGGGAGCGCGAGGAGGCCAACGTCCAGAAGCGGTTGCGCTCCCGGAGCCAGTGCGTCGGAAGCGGATCGGCTCCCGACGAGTCACGCTGAAGCCGCAAGCCAATGAACTTGTCTCTGGACGGCGGGACAATAACCCGCGGCGGGACATGACGCCACGAGGCATTGTCCGGGCGATTCAGAAGCTGGGGTCTTCCATGCCGGCGCTCGCAGACGAATTCGTGATCCTGAATCACTGGCGCTGAATCCATCGGAAGTCGATTCACCGTGCAGGCGATCGACAGTCCTACGGGCAAAGGTCTCGAACAGCGGGTCGGCAACCGCAGGCCGCCGTCCAGGCTCGGCGACATTCAACCCGATCATCCGTGGACGAGCTCCGTGCCGCCGGGGCTTGGACGTGCCGTCGGCGTGGCGGAAGTCACTCGGACTCGAACCCGTCAAGCGCGATCTCTTCTCTGGTTTGTCCGACGACGACCCACGCCCCGAGCAGCAACCGTCACCGCCACGCGACCAGGAGTGCGATGCCGCGGACGAATCTGAGTGATGGCAGCCGATCCGACCGATCGAAAGCATGGGAGAGCCAGGAGACGCAGCCGTGATGCACACGCACCGCCCGGCCGCTCACGCCGACGTCGGCCGCCATCCACGGCTGTCACTTCTTTGTCCGGACGCGACGCGCACGCCGCTTCCGCTTCCGGGCAGCTTCAAGAAATCGCTTCAGACCTTCCAGGACCTCGGTGCGGTCGCCCTTGCGCTTGGCTGAGGCGATCTGCCGCTCCAAGTGCTGGATGGGATCTCCGCTCGTTGGAGCCAACGCCGCCTCGATCTGTTGCCGGATCGTGCCGAGCTTTTTCGTTCCAATCATAGAAGCGCCTGATCCCGTACTCGACGATGCCGCGCGCCGTCAGTTGCGGGACATATTGCCTCGTTCGACGTTGCTGGCGTCGGCATCAACAGTGCAGGGGCAATCGAAAACTCCACCGTACTCGTTCGGCCCTGGCGGCTGGATGACGATTCGCCCGCTCCCATGACACTGGGGACATGCGGGGTCCGGTGTCCGGCCGGCCAGAAACCCTCGGTGCCAAGCGAGGAACATCCAAGAGTCGAAACCGACGCGGTAGGGGTTCTCGATCCACTGTCCTCTGCCCTCGGCGGCTTGCCGACCCGCCTCGAAAAGCTCTTCGATGTCCATCAGCCGATCGTCCTCCGGATTCGCGCGCCGGTATGGGGAACGTAGACGCGGACTCGCACGTTGGGCGTCCCGTCAGTCGATGATCTTGTTGATGCCGTATTCGACGATGCCGCGGGCGCCGCAGGATTTGAGCAGCGGAACGATCGTGCGGACGACCGCTTCGTCGACGATCGTGTTCACGTCCACCCAGTCGGGGTCGGAGAGGTTGGAGACGGTGGGGGTCTGCAGGGCCGGCAGGAGGGTGAGCACGGCCTCGAGGTTGTCGCGGCGGACGTTCATCATCAGGCCGACTTTGCCCTCGGCCGCCAGGCACGATTGCAGCATCAGCGCGAGGTTGTCGAGCTTCTGACGCTTCCAAGCGTCGGCGGCGGCCTCGCGGTTGGCGATGAAGCGGGTGGTGCTCTGGAGGATCTCGTCCACGATGCGCAGGTTGTTGGCCCGCAATGAGCTGCCGGTCTCGGTGACTTCGACGATGGCGTCGGCCAGCCGCGGCGGCTTGACCTCCGTCGCGCCCCACGAGAACTCGACGTTCGCCGTCACGCCGTGCCGTTCGAGGTAGGACTTCGTCAGGCCGACGGCTTCGGTGGCGATGCGTTTGCCCTGGAGGTCTTTGACGGAGTGGATGGGGGAGTCTTCGGGGACGGCGAGCACCCAGCGGACGGGGCGGCGGCTGACCTTCGAGAAGACGAGTTCGCAGATTTCGACCACGTCGGCCCCGGTTTCGAGGATCCAGTCGTAGCCGGTGATGCCGGCGTCGAGCACGCCCTGCTCGATGTAGCGGGCCATCTCCTGGGCGCGGATGCTGGTGCACTCGATCTCGGCGTCGTCGATCTCCGGGTAGTAGGAGCGCGACAGGAACTTGATCGTATAGCCCGCGCGGCGGAACAGTTCGGCCGTGGCCTCCTGCAGGCTGCCGGCGGGAATCCCGAGTTTGAGCACGCGTGCGGGCATGGATGCGAAGGGCCTGGGTGTGAGCGGAAGCGGGAGGGGTGAAACGACGGACTGTGAAGTGCTGTTTATCGATCGGGGGCTGTGGCGTGGAGACGCGACGCATCTTGTTCAACGAGGGCTGCCTTCAAGACGGCTGTCCACGCGGGCTCGCTGACGTGCAAGCGCTCGCTGCGGGAGACATAAACCGCGCCGATGCGATTGCGCTGGTGGTCGACCGCCGAGAGCGCGCGCTCGACTCCCAGCGGATCGAGGCCGGCGGTCTGGAACACGATGATGTCCGCTCCCGCCGCCAACGCGGCCTGGAATCCGAGCAGCCAGCGAGGAGTGCCTGCGAGGGATGCGAGACGTGCGTGAGGGTCGATGCCAAGTGAGGCGACGAGGGAATCGGCCTCCACCGGCTTCATCCCGGTTTGACTACGGAGCCAATCCGCGGCACGCTGGCGTCGCAAGAGCCGCCGCACTGCCGACTCGGACGCGAATCGAACCGCTTCGACATGGGCGGAGGCCGTTACCGGGCCGCGGTCGCCGGGTCGGCTCAGCATGTTCACGAACGTCTGCCCTTCGCCGGCCGCGCTGTCCGGAAACTCCAGCTTGAGGAGGTCGCCCACGCGGACTTTAAAGGCAGGAACGACGAATCGCCCGAGCAGGACGCCGCTGCAGAAGAGTTGGGGTGTGGTGTCAGGTCGAATCACGACAGGCTACAGACCGAGACGGTAGAAGATTGTTGAAGAGCGTCCGCAAGGCTTCAGGCGGGAAGTCCGCTTTCGAGCAGTGCGAGATAGGCAGTCATGTCGGGGTGGCGTGGATCGTCGACGACGACGGTGATTGTGGTGGAAGACTTCAGGAGATGGATCATGGTGTTTGCCGTCTCGGCCGCGGCACCGCGCGCCTTCCATTGGGCCGCCGCAGCGAAGTCGCGGTATGCAAAGACATCCCGCAGCCGGGCGAAGGCCAGTTGTCCATACGAGCGAGGCGGCCCATGGCCCTCGACGTCCTCAAAAACGGCCTCAGGCCACAGCAACGTCGCGGCCCGCAGGCAGAAGTCCCAAGCGGCCGTCCAGCCGACGTCTCGATGGTGACATCCACTCCGCCGATCATGATCGCCGATCCCGTCAGCTCTTCCCGTAGACTTCCGCGGGGTCGAAGACCCTCTCGCCGACGGTCGTCGCTTCGCCGGTGTTTGGGTCCAGGCGGCGGAAGAAGCAGCTTCGGTAGCCTTCGTGGCAGGCGGCGCCGCCCACCTGGTGGACTTTGATCAGCAGGGTGTCGGCGTCGCAGTCGAACAACAGCTCACGGACTTCCTGGACGTTGCCGCTCTCTTCGCCTTTGCGCCACAGCTTCTTGCGGCTGCGGCTCCAGTAGCAGACGCGGCCGGTGCGCAAGGTCTCCTGCCAGGCCTCGCGGTTCATCCAGGCCAGCATCAGGACGTCGCCGGTGTCGTCGTCCTGGGCGATGGCGGGGATGAGCTCGGTGCGGTCGAAATCGGGCCCGGCGGCGGACGCACTCACGGCGGAGTACCTCGGGGTGGCAGGATATCTTTCTTCGGCAGGCGATCTTCCCTAGTATCCCGGCAACGAGCGGCGGTCGCAACCGGGTTCGGCCGCGGCGGACTGGACGGCTGCGGTCGCTGATGGGTTCTTGTGCGGCTCCGGCCGCTGACGCTTCCGGCTCGTGCGGACATCGAATCAAACAGGAGTTTCACGTATGGCTCAGCAGATAGCCACCAACATCACCTGGCACGAACATCACGTCTCGAAGGCCGAGCGGGCGGGCCTGAGCGGGCATCCGGGCAGCGTGCTGTGGTTCACGGGGCTTTCGGCCTGCGGGAAGAGCACGATCGCAAACACCGTCGATCACATGCTGCACGCGCAGGGGAAGCGGACGTTTGTGCTGGATGGCGACAACATTCGCCATGGTCTCAACAAGAACCTGGGCTTTTCGGCCGCGGACCGGGCGGAGAATATTCGCCGGATTGGGGAAGTGGCCAAGCTGTTCTGCGATGCGGGCGTGATCGCCCTGACGGCGTTCATTTCGCCGTACCGGGCGGACCGGGATGCCGTGCGGGCGCTGTTGCAGCCGGGCGAGTTCGTCGAGATCTTCGTGAATGCCTCGCTGGAGACGTGCGAGAAGCGCGATCCAAAGGGGCTGTACAAGAAGGCCCGGGCCGGCGAGATCAAAGGGTTCACGGGCATCGACGACCCCTACGAGCCGCCGCAGAACGCGGAAATTGTGCTCGACGGCGACAACCGCACGATCGACGAGCTGGCCGCCGAGGTGGTGGAATATCTGACGACGCACGGTCGCCTGTCGCTGTGATATTACCCAGACTTCCCCGCCTGCCTGCATCAGGGCGGTTTGGGGGAAATCTGCAAAATTTTCCGGCGATCCACCGCCCGCAGACTTGCATCGTCCGTGGCCCGACGAAAAACTGGTCCGGTTCTGGAGCAGGAAGCGACTCTCCAAGGGACCGACGCACCAGTTTCGATCCGGTTTTCCATCCCGCCTTCCCTTTGCGGTCGCCTTTGACAGCGGCCGCGAACCCACCCCCGAGGCTCCTCGCCTCACCCGTCCCTGTCGCTTCCGCCGAAGGAATCCGCTCCAGATTCCCCGCGTCAACATCACGACAATCTGTGATTCGCATCCCACGGACGACAGAAAGGGTGTCTCGTGCACTGGAGCATTGCATTTGCGCTGCTGTCCGCGGCAGCGCCTACGGACACGTTGCCTCAACTGCCTGACAACCACTTCAACAGCTACACCGCCGCCTGGAAGGCGGCCCGCCAGCACGAGCAGCCGCTGCTCGTGATTCTGAACCCGCCGAGGGATTCGGAAGACGACGCGATCGCCGTCGAAGATGTCCGCAAGACCCGGCAGCGCCGCGAGCTGCTCGAGAATTACGTGGTGGCCGTGATCGACACGGGCACGCGGCATGGAAAGCTGATCGACGAGCTGTTTGGCTCGCCGGATCTGCCGCGGGTCGTGGTCATCGACAAGCGGCAGAAGTACCAGATCTTCAGATCGAGCGAGCCGATGTACGGCCAACTCTGGACGGAGATTCTGGAGAAGTACGAGGACGGTGAGACTCCGGTGGCCGTGCGAACGTTTTCGCACTCGCAACCGGCGTACTCGTCGATGCAGGGGTCGTACTGCCGCACTTGACCATAGCGGCCCCCCGATTGCCGGTTCGGCAATCATCGCTATGATCGAGCAAGCGTCTCTGAACAGTTGAACCACACCGGATCGAAAACGCCGCCGAGGGTCGGTTGCCCTCGGCGGCTTTTTCTGTATAGTGCGAGCGACTTGGGGCAATCCCTAGCGGCTCCATTCGGATCCGCAAACGTTCTTCATCGCGTCTCATTCGGGAGGACGGCCCTATGCTCTTGGCAGTCGAATGGTGGTATTGGCCGCTGATGATCGGGCTCTTGGTCGCCGCTGTCGGTGGCTTCATGTACGTCCGCAACAAGCAAGGGTAGTCCCTCGCTTCGGTGCGGCGATCGGCCAGTGCACGAACTCCTTGGGTCTGGTTCGGCCGGCTTCGCGGCCATTGTCGGCGCTTGCGCCGGTTGATACCATCCGGCCCGCACAACCGGCAAACACCCGCGAGCACGACTGAATCACCCACGGATCGATGTACGACTGGCTCGGCGCTCACCTTGACACTCGAGACGGCAGGGACGGCGCCCACTTTGCCGTCTGGGCTCCGAATGCGGCCGAGGTTTCGGTCATCTCCGATGGGAATGGCTGGACGCCCGGACGCGACCTGCTGCACGGCAGCGACTCCGGCGTGTGGTCCGGCTTCGTCTCCGGCATGCGGCAGGGCGCGAAGTACAAGTACGCGATCCACACCCGCGAAGGCCACGTGCTCGAAAAGGCCGACCCCGTCGCCTTCGCCGCCGAGCATCCGCCGCAGACCGCCTCGATCGTCTTCGATCTCGGCGGTTACCAGTGGAACGACAGCGCGTGGATGGCCCGGCGCCGCGAGACCGACTGGCACCGCCGGCCGTTGGCTACCTACGAGGTGCACCTCGGCTCGTGGAAGCGGCCGCACGACGGGCGGCGGTACTTCAGCTATCGCGAGTTGGCCCCCATGCTGTGCGATTACGCACACGAGATGGGTTACACCCACCTGCAACTGATGCCGGTGACGGAGTTTCCCTTCGACGGTTCGTGGGGCTATCAGGCGACGGGCTATTTTGCGCCGAGTAGCCGCTACGGCACACCCCACGACTTCATGTATTTCGTCGATTACTGCCATCAGCACGACTTGGGCGTGTTGATCGACTGGGTGCCGGCCCACTTCCCGACCGACGCGCACGGGCTGGGCCGCTTCGACGGGACGGCGCTGTACGAGCATGCGGATTCGCGGCTGGGCTTTCACCCGGACTGGAACACGTACATCTTCAACTACGGCCGCAACGAGGTCCGCGACTTTCTGCTGGGCAGCGCCCACTTCTGGTGCGACCGCTACCACGTCGATGGCCTGCGCGTGGACGCCGTGGCCAGCATGCTGTACCTCGACTACTCGCGCAAGGAAGGCGAGTGGGTGCCCAACTGCTACGGCGGCCGCGAGAACCTGGAGGCGATTCAGTTCCTCAAGGATCTCAACGTCTCGCTGCACGGACAGCACCCGGGCCTCCTGACGATCGCCGAGGAGTCGACGGCCTGGGGCGGCGTGTCGCATCCCGTCTACGCCGGCGGGCTGGGCTTCAACATGAAGTGGGATATGGGCTGGATGAACGACACGCTGCGCTACATGCAGCGGCAGCCCGTTCACCGCCGCTTTCACCAGAACGACCTGTCGTTCCGGATGATTTATGCCTTTACCGAAAACTTCGTGCTGCCGCTCTCGCACGACGAGGTGGTGCACGGCAAGCGGGCGCTGATCTCACAGATGCCCGGCGACTACTGGCAGCAGTTCGCGAACCTGCGGCTGTTGTATGCCTGCCAGTACGCGATGCCGGGCAAGAAGCTCCTGTTCATGGGCGGCGAGTTCGCCCAGTGGACGGAGTGGAACCACGACAGCGAGCTGGATTGGGCCCTGTTCGGCCACAAGCAGCACGACGGGCTGCGGCGGTTTGTGGGCGATCTCAACCGCATCTATCACGAGCAGCCGCCGCTGTACGAGCAGGATTTCTCCGGCGAGGGCTTCCGCTGGATCCAGTGCGACGACCACCACAACAGCGTCTTTGCGCTGGTGCGCTATGCGCTGGACGGCGACGAGCTGGTGTTTGTCGGCAACTTTACGCCGGTGCCGCGCGAGGGCTATCGCATTGGTGTGCCGCGCGCGGGATTCTATCGCGAATTGCTCAACAGCGATGCCGGCGTGTACGGCGGCGGCGACGTGGGCAACGGCGGCGGGCGGCAAAGCGAGCCCGTCGAAAGCCACGGCTTCAGCCACAGCGTTGTACTCGACCTGCCGCCGCTGGGCGCGCTGCTCTTGAAATCGGCGTGACGGCGTTCACGTCAGCGGACGTTCGCGGGGGGCATTGGGGACGTATTTCGCCCGCACGCAGACTTCGTCCTGGTGTTCGAGGCGGTCGGCGATCACGTAGAAGTGCTTCTGAAAGTGATGCTTCTTCTCGGCCCTCAGCCCTTCCCGGGCCAGGGTTTCGATGGCGTACTCCGAGGCCACCTTGAACAGGTAGCCCAGCGTGCCGTGGTTGGTGAACAGGTAGTACCGCTCAGCGTCGCCGGCTTCGCCGACAAAACCGGCCGCCACGCGTCCATCGTGGGGGCCGCCGACGAACTCGAACTTGATATGCATCTGCGGATCCTGCGGTCAACGAAGCCCGGCCTGTCTCGGCAACCCAAAGCGGCGACAAGTTCATTGTTCGCCACGGCGGCACGGCGGTCAAACCCGATGTTGGTGACATCTGCGTGCGTCCGTCGAGCGGGGATTTGGTAAACTTTCTGCAGCCGGCCCTCGGGACGTGAAACTGTTTGGGTGCCGCGGGTGCCGCGAATCGCCCGTTTAGCTTTGGCAGGTGGGAGATGCCCGTCGTCACCGCCGATTCTCGCTTTCCGCCAGCGACCGGTCCGCGGTGCGCCCATCGCCTGTGGCGCGACCATCGCCTGTGGCGCGCCGCGAGCGCTGTTCTCTGGCTCGCGGTGGTCATCGTCGCCGTGGGACATGCGGTGGCGGCCGGGCCAGCGGACGCGGACGCCGGCGCGGCGTTTTTCGAGCGGAAGGTTCGGCCGCTGCTGCATAAGCACTGCTATGAGTGCCATTCGGCCGAGACCGGACTGGAGAACGGCGAACTGGTGCTCGACTCCAGCGCCGGCATCGCGAAGGGCGGCAGCCGCGGACCGCTGTTTGCCGCGGGTAAGCCCGAGGAGAGTCTGCTCGTTCGCGCGGTGCGGTACGGCGATCCCGAGTTGCAGATGCCGCCCTCGGGGAAGCTGGCCGAGGGCGACATCGAAGCTTTGACGGCTTGGGTGCGGCTGGGGGCTGTCGTTCCCGAGTACGGCCGCGTGGAGGCGCAGAAAAGTTCCGCGATCGACTTGGAGCAGGGCCGCCGGCACTGGGCCTTTCAGCCGTTGTCGGATCCGGCACCGCCCGCGGTCGAGCGGTCCGCATGGCCCCGTCGTCCGCTTGACGTGTTCGTGCTGGAACGCCTGGAACGGGCGCGGCTTCAGCCGAGCGCTTCGGCCGATCCGCAATCGCTTATCCGCCGCGCCACGTTCGACCTGTTGGGATTGCCGCCTGCGCCCGAGGACGTGGAAGCATTTGTCGCGGCGTCGTCCCGGGATCCCCACGCCTTCGAGCGATTCGTCGACCGCCTGCTGGCTTCGCCGCATTATGGCGAGCGGTGGGGACGGTATTGGCTCGACCTCGCGCGCTACACCGATGTGACGGCAACGTGGCTGAAGAGCGCGGCACACGCCTGGCTGTATCGCGACTGGGTCGTGCGGGCCTTGAACGAAGACCGGCCGTATGACGAGTTCGTCCGCCTGCAAATCGCCGCCGATCTCGTGCCCGGCACGGCTGTGGAAGACCGGGCGGCGCTCGGCTTCCTGGGACTCAGCCCGACGTACTGGAAGGAGCCGCGGCTGGCGCCCGAGGTCATTATGACGATTGTGGCTGAGGAGTGGGACGAGCGCGTCGACGCCGTCTCGCGCACGTTTCTCGGCCTGACGGTCTCGTGCGCCCGCTGCCACGATCACAAGTTCGATCCCGTGACGACGCAGGATTACTACGCCGTGGCCGGCGTGTTCGCCAGCACGCAGCTTTCCGACCAGCGGCTGCTGCCGGAAGCCGAAGCGCAAGTCGTGCGGACGGCCCACGAACGGGTGGCGAAGCTTGAAGCGGAACTCAAGAACCTGAAGGACCAGAAGTCGCCGGAAGCCGAACGACTGAATCGCGAAATCGCAGAGATCCGCAACTCGACGCCGCACTTCGAGTCGCCCGAGGCGCACCTCGTCGAGGACGCTGCGGTCTATGTGCTGCCGGATGGCGAGGAACTCACGAAGCTCGAATACCGCCCGGGCGAGACGCGCGATCTGCCGGTGTTCCGTCGCGGAAACCCCTCGAATCCGGGGCCGGTGGTGCCGCGGCGATTTCTGGCGGTGCTAGCGGACGGAGAGCCGGAGCCGTTTCGCGAGGGCAGTGGCCGGCGCGAACTGGCCGCAGCGATTCTGGACGATGCCCGGCCGCTGGCGGCACGGGTGATCGTCAATCGCGTCTGGCAGCATCACTTCGGCCACGGACTCGTCCGCACCCCGAGCGACTTCGGCGCCCAGGGCGAACGCCCCACGCATCCGGAGCTGCTCGACCATCTGGCATCGGGCCTCATCGTCCACGACTGGTCGCTGAAATGGCTGCACCGAGAGATCATGCTCTCGGCGACGTACCGGCAGGCCAGCGGCGGGGCGAGGATGGAGGATGGAGGATTGAGGATCGCCGAAGGCGGGAGTATTGAACATCGTACGCTGGATGCTGGCCCTCGACCCTCGACTCTCGACCCTCGACCCTCCGCTGGCCCTCAACCCTCGAGCCTCCACCCTCGACCAAACGCCATCGATCCGGAGAACCGCCTGTTGCGGCGGATGAACCGCCGGCGGCTGGACTTCGAAGCCTGGCGCGACGCGATGCTGGCCGCTGCCGGTACTCTCGACGTGCGGCTCGGCGGGCCGCCGCAGTCCCTGGATGAACCGGCGAATGTCCGCCGCACGTTATACGGCACGGTCGGCCGGCACGAGTTGAGCCAGATGCTGCGGATCCACGATTTTCCGGAGCCGTCGGCCCATAGTCCGCAACGGCTGCCGACCACGACGCCGCTGCAGCAACTGTTCGTCTTGAACGGCCCGCTGCTGGAAACGCAGGCGGCGGCGCTGGCGGAGCGTCTTCTGGTCGAAAGATCTGACGAGGATGCCCGGATCGACCGGGCGTACCGCCTGCTGTTCGCGAGGCCGCCCACGAGCGACGAGCTGCGGCTGGGCCGCGAGTTTCTGGCAAGCTCCAGCGGTTTCGCCACCGACGAGCGGGACCGCTGGCAGGCTTACGTCCATGCGCTGTTCGGCTTGAACGAATTCCTCTTTGTCGATTGAGCCTGATGAACCAGTCGCCAGAAGCCAGAGCTCAGAGGTCAGAGGTCAGAACCCTCAACCCTCAACGCTCAACACTCAACCTTTCCCGACTCTCGCGGCGACGGCTGATTCAGTCGCTGGGCGGCGGCTTCGGTGCGATCGGTCTGGCCGGGATGCTGGCGAACGAAGCGTCCGCCGACGTGCGGCCGCCGCACTTCGCGCCGTCGGCAAAGCGGGTGATTCAACTTTTCATGAACGGCGGACCGTTCGGCGGCGACTTGTTCGACCCGAAACCGCTGCTCGAGAAGCACGCCGGCCAGCGTCCCGCCGAAGTCGACCTCCGCACAGAACGTAAGACCGCAGGCCTGTTGCCCTCGCCGTTCCGCTTCAGTCCGTGCGGGGAGAGCGGCACGCCAGTGAGCGAGCTGTTGCCCCTCGTCGGCAGTTGCATCGACGACATCTGCGTCATCCGTTCGGTCCATACAGACAATCCGAACCACGGGCCGGCGCTGCTCTTGATGAACAATGGCACGATCATCCCCACGCGGCCCAGCCTGGGGGCGTGGCTGTCGTACGGGCTGGGGAGCGACAACGACAGCCTGCCGGGCTACGTTGTGCTCTGCCCCGGCCGGCCGGTGCGGTTCTCGATCCTGTGGACCAGTGCCTTTCTGCCCGGCGAGCACCAGGGCACGTACATCAACCACGCGGACCTCAAGCCCGAGAAGCTCATCCCCTGGCTCGACGGCGGAACCGGCAATCCACAAGCGGCCGAGCGGCAGCGGCGGCAGTTGGAACTGATGCGGGAGCTCAACCAGAAGCAACTGGAACGCAGCGGCCCCGACCAGCGGCTGGAAGCGCGCATGCGGGCCATGGAAACCGCCTTCCGGATGCAGTTCGCCGCCACCGACGCCTTCGATCTTTCGCGCGAGTCAAAGCCGGTCCGCGAAGCCTACGGCAGCGGCCACTTCGCCAACGCCTGCCTCATGGCCCGACGTCTCGCCGAGCGCGGCGTGCGGTTCACCCAGATCTATTACGGCGACGGCCAGCCGTGGGACACGCACAACGACCACAACCAGAAGGTGCAGCAGTTGTGCCGCGACATCGACCGCCCCATCGCGGCCCTCCTGGGCGACCTGAAGCAGCGGGGTCTCCTGCACGACACGCTGGTGATCTGGGGCGGCGAGTTCGGCCGCACCCCGACCTCCGAGAACGGCAACGGCCGCGATCACAATCATTACGGCTTCACGATGTGGCTGGCCGGCGGCGGCGTGAAAGGCGGCATGACCTACGGCGAAACGGACGATTTCGGCTTCGCCGCCGTCCACGACCGCGTCCACATCCACGACCTGCACGCGACGATTCTGCACCTGCTGGGCCTGGACCACGAGCGGCTGACCTACCGCTACGCCGGCCGCGACTTCCGCCTGACCGACGTCGAAGGCCGCGTCGTGCGCGAGGTGCTGGCCTGAGGGGCTTGGTTGAGGGTTGAGAGTTGAGGGACAGCCGCGTCATTCGCGAGATGCTGGCCTCGACCGCTCCACCGGGCCCGTCCCGGTGGGCGGCCGACTGACCAGCTAGTACGAGACGTCCTGTCGCGCCTCTCTCCACCGGCCCCGTGCCGGTGGGAGAGCGACTGAACGGCTCGCGGTTGGAGCCGTCCAGTCGTCGCTCCACCGGAGCAGGTCCGGTGGA
>JAHWKJ010000430.1 GCA_019347905.1 Planctomycetota bacterium | reverse complement strand
CACCTTGTCACCTTGTCTCTTCCTCACCCCGCCACGGCCGACTTCCGCAGGAACCGGCCGCCGCTCATGAACATGCCGTTCGAGCATGGCGTGCACCACTCCAGCAGCACGCGGTACTCGAACTGCCGCGTCTCGCTCGCCATGCGGATCGTCACTTCGCCGGACGATACCGAACCGCGGTGCAACAGGCCGATGCCCGTGCGGCTGATTTCGCGCGTCATGGCGGCGATGGTGTTGCCACGCGACGTGACGATTTCGGCCGGCACCGAAAGTTCGAGCCGCTCGGCTTCCCGCAGGTTGACGCCATCGTCGTCGTGTTCGATGGCCGCCAGCACCTGTTCGAGATCGTGGCGGGTGGGCCGGCTCCAGGGGTCGAGGTTCATCAGGCGTGTCTCCAGGAACTGACTTCACACTGCGGAAATGGTGCCGGCAGCGACGCGCGGCGAAAGACTCGTACCGGCGGCTTCCGCGAAGCGATCCCTCAAGCATAGGGCGCAGCGCAGCGGAGACGGGCGTGCGGCCGCCAGTTTTGCGCGGCAGGCACGTGGGAGGTTCGCGTGACACAGCGCAGAATCGTCAGCACTCCGGCCGTTGAAAGTTCCGGATTAGCCATTGTCACCGTCGCCTGCGGCGCGACTCGCCGAATCGTTACCGGCGCTTTCGTGTTCGCGCAATCCGATTCTGCGTTGGTCCTGGTCGCGTGACGGGTTCACGGCGGCTGGGGCATTGAGGGCGTCGATTGCCTGCCCGTTGGCTCGCCGGTATGTTCGGGGCTGTTCGATCCATTGCCGCCGTGGACATGTTCCTTTCCGGAGCCACCGATGGCTGACGCCGAAGTTCGTATCGTCACCCGCGAGAACGGGCCGCTGCTGGTTACGGGGCCGGTGACGCTCGTGGATCATCTGGGCAATCGCTACGACCTGGGCGGGAAAGATTCCATCGCCTTGTGCCGCTGCGGTGAGTCGAACCGCAAGCCGTTCTGCGACGGGTCGCACAAGAACTGCGGGTTCGTCGCCGGGCAGACGGCGCCCACTCCGTAGAGCAAGCTGCCAGCTTGCTTCCGCTGCGGCACAAGCTGGCAGCTTGTGCTACGGCTCTTCCGAGGTCCACAAGCGGGACGCTTGTGCTACGACGAAAGGCCCACGCATGTCGCGCTCGTCATTTCCGATCACTGCCCTCATGGCGATGTTTGCGGCCGGTCCGCTGTTCGCGCAGCCGGCGCCGCCGGAGGATGCCGCACGCTTTCGGCACGAGATCGAGACGCTGCGCGAGCGGCTGCGCGAACTGCAGAAGGCGCGACGCGACGCCGCCGACGCTGACAACCGGCGGTTCGATGAACGACCTTACGCCGATGTGGAGTTGTACGCCAAGGCGGCCGAGTGGATTCTGCGGCACGAGGAGTTTTATACGCCCGCGTACGTCGAGCAGACGGCGGTGGCTCTCGCCACGGGTTTGGCGCGGCTGGAAGAGCTCCAGCGCGGCGAGCCGGAGTGGCTCAACCGGCCGGGCACGACGATCCGCGGCTACGTGTCGAAGATCGATGGCTCGGTGCAGTCCTACGCGATTACGCTGCCCGCAGGCATGAACCCCAACGCCGCCCGCCGCTGGCCGGTGACCGTGGAATTGCATGGCCGGTCGAACCAGATGAACGAGGTGAATTTCATCCACCGGCACGATGGCCGCGACGCACCCGAGGGGCTGGATCACGTCCGGCTCGACGTTTACGGGCGTGGGAACAACGCCTACCGCTGGGCGGGCGAGAGCGACGTCTTCGAGGCATTGGACGACGTCCGGCGGCGGTTCCGTATCGACGACAAGCGGATCACGCTGTGGGGCTTCTCGATGGGCGGGGCCGGCGCGTGGCACCTGGGGCTGCATCATCCGTCGCAGTGGTCGTCCGTGGGCGCGGGAGCCGGCTTTGTCGATTTCTACAAGTACCAGAATCAGGCGGAGAAGCTGCCGGATTACCAACACCAGGCGCTGCACATCTACGACGCGGTCGATTACGCGCTCAACGCCTTCAACGTGCCGGTCATCACATACGGCGGCGAGCTGGACAAGCAGCTTGTGGCCAGCACCACAATGGTCGAGGCGGCGGGCGAGCGGGGAATCGAGATTCCGCTCATCGTCGGCAAAGGGCAGGGACATCGCTTCGATCCGGAGAGCCGCGAGAAGTTCATGGCCTTTCATCGCCAGCACTCAGAGAAAGGCCGGGCCGCTTATCCCGGTGCGAAGGAAATCCGCTTCATCACGTTCACGCCGAAGTACAACCGCTGCGAGTGGCTCACGGTCGAGGAGATGATCCGCCAGTACGAACCGGCGACGGTCGAGGCAAAGCTTGACGACGACGAGGGCATCCTGCGGGTGAAGACCGAAAACGTGGCCGTCCTGCAGATCGCCCGCGACGTGAAGGGGTTTGTGGACATCGACGGCGATTTGCTGCCGCTGGGCGGGGCGGCTGGCGGCCTCTTGCCCGGCGTGTATTACGAACGGGCGGCCAATCGCTGGAGCGATCTCACTTACCAGGCGTCGCGCCGGTTCGCGGAGAACCCCAACCTGCGGAAGCGGCACGATCTGCAGGGGCCGATCGACGATGCCTTCATGCAGCCGTTCGTGTGCGTCCGCGGCAGCGGCGAGCCATGGTCGAAGGAGCATGCGGCCTGGGCCGACTGGACGCTGGAGCGCTTCTCCCGCGAGTTCGACAAGTGGCTGCGCGGCCGGCCACCGGTGGTGGAAGACCGCGAGTTGACCGAGGAGCTGATCGCGTCCAGCAACCTGGTGTTGTTCGGCGATCCGGGATCGAACTCCGTCATGGCGAAGGTGCTCGATCGCCTGCCGGTTCGCTGGGACGAGCAGGGCTTTGAGGTGAACGGCCAGAGATACGACGCGGCGACGCATGGACTGTCGCTGATCTATCCCAACCCGCTCAACCCCCAACGTTACGTGGTGATCAACAGCGGCCACACGTTTCACGCGCAGGATTTCGAGGCGTCGAACGCGTGGCTGTTCGCGCGGCTGGGCGACATCGCCGTGCAGAAGGTTACGCGCACGGACGACGGCTATGAGGAACAGGTCCAATGGGCGGCGCTGTTCGACATGAACTGGCGGCTGCCGGACCGATGAGCGTCGAGATACTCACAACCCGTATGTGTTGAGGAATCGGAAATCAGTCGAATCGGAAGCGGCTCGCCTGGAGGTAGTCTTCGAGCGCGTCCACTGCAATCCAGCGGCGGTGCAGCCTTTCAGCGACCGCTCCGGTAGTGTTGGAACCGGCAAAGGGATCGACAACGAGATCCCCCTCTTCAGTCAGCAGTCGCAGAAAAAAGTCAGGCAATGCCGCTGGAAACCGGGCGGGGTGGATCTTCATTCCGGCACGTTTGCACCGTTCGGTATATTGATCGTTGGCTGCGTTGTTGCCGAATCTCAGCATGTCCACCGGCACGTCGTCTTCGACCACGTTCGGTGGTATGGATCCCCCCGACGCGACATTACTGAAGCTCGGCTTGATCTGGTGGCCAGAGGGTCGTGTGGTCCGACTGACGCCCTTGCGGCTGAGCCGCTCCATATCACGACTGTAGGGGCGAAGGACGGCGCGGTTGTCGGCTTTTGGCCATGGGCTCTTGGAGAGCCACCAGACATACTCGACCGAATCGCGGACGCGGATACGTCTCACCGTCACCCACTCGGCGGGCATGGGCATCTTAGCTGGATTGAACCAGAAGCACTCCTGTGCCAAGTGAAAGCCGATCCCCTCCACCAACTCAATCAGCAGCTTGAAATGATACAGCGATCGGGTGGGGGTTCCCTTGTTATAGCTCCCGCCGATGTTGAGCACGAAGCTGCCATCGTGGGTCAGCGAGCGGAAGATCTCGGCGGCGAACGGAAGGAACCATTCGAGGTAGTCGCGCTTCCTGACGTTGCCGTATGCCTTCTTGAAGTGCAGTGCGTACGGCGGAGATGTGATTACCGCGTTGAGCGAGCCATCGGGCAGCGCCTTGAGAACCTGTAAGGAATCACCTAAATACGCGTCACCGAAAACCGTGCTGTAATAGGGGGAAAAGCCCGGAACCGTCAGTCGTGCCCGGCTCCTCTCGTCGAATCGCATGCGCTTCTGCCGCGCGACAGAGAGCTGAGGTTCAGTCACGTCACCGTTCCCCTTCAAAGCACCGCAGTGAGTGATCGGCACCAGCGTATCAGGCACTAGCGTAGCGAAATAGGTTTACGTTGTCAACCGATTCTACTGCCGAGTCAGGTATCTCGCCTGCCGATTGGATTTCGCAGGCAGAGGCGGCCGAATTGCGGGGCGTATCGCGCCAAGCAATCTCGAAGCTGGTCCGCAAGGGACGCCTGCGGAGCATCTTCATTGGCGGTCGTCGCCTGGTCAACCGTAACGATGTCCTGTCATTTCAGCCACGCCCTGCAGGGCGACCGTCGGCCGACTCAGACGCGTGACGACATTGAAAGACATCGAGCGATGGCTGAAGGGCTGCACTCGAGCGCAGCGGCGCGAAGTTTTCCGCCAACTCCGCATCGAGTTCCCGATTCACCCGCTGGAACAGAGGCTGAACGCCGACGCGGAGGTCATTCTCGAGGCGATCGAGCGGGCAGGCGGCCTGACGCTGCGGATGATCCGCGGCGTGATTGCGGAGGCCGCCTTCGATGTTCACGTGGCTGAGCGGTTGCGAGGGTGGAAGAACACCACTCCACCCGGCGATCTTGCGTACGATTTTCGCCTTGAGGACGCCGCAGGTCCCGTCAGGGTGCAGGTCAAGCTCCAGCGGTGTAAGGAGCATCGTCCAATGTGGGCGAAGGAGGCTTCCCGCTGGTTCCCGGCGGACATGTACGTTGTTGAAACCCAGCGCACCCGTCGGGGAACCCGAGCCGGCACTGGCGCCGCCACGCGTCCCTACCGCTTTGGTGAATTCGACATCTTAGCCGTCTGCTTGCAGCCGTCTACGAGCGAGTGGCACTCATTTCGGTACACCGTCACAGACTGGTTGGTTCCGGTGCGGAGTGACCCGGCGCAGATGTCGAAGTTCCAGCCGGTCCCCTCCGCTCCCAACGACGATTGGACGGACGACTTCCGAACAGTTGTTCGCTGGTTCCGCATTGGAGAGACGAAGACGATCGCGGGAGACTCTCGCCCTAAATGAGCAGCTAAGTGCGCCTTGAGAGGCTGACGCGATCGCGTTGCTGGCACTGGGAGCGGCAGTCGAATTTCGTCGTCCGCGGCTGACGAGGCGGTGCGGTGTGCCGACGAAACAGCTCGCGGCACACCAGCGCGATGAACCGCGTGTTGGTCGTGAGGTAGCGCTTCCACATGCGGCGCGGCTCCATCAGGAACCGCCAGAACCACTCCAGGCCCACGCGCTGCATCCAGCGCGGGGCGCGGCGGACAAAGCCCGCCAGCACGTCGAAGCTGCCGCCCACAGGGATGACAACCGGCGTCGCGAGCTCCTCGCGGTGGCGGTGGCACCAGACTTCTTTGAATGGTGTCCCCATGCCGACGAACAGTACGTCGGCCCGCGACTCGCGGACCTGCCGGAGGACACCGGCGTGTTCGGCCTCGGATACCTCGGCGCTTGGGGATTGTTCAGCGTCGC
>JAHWKJ010000429.1 GCA_019347905.1 Planctomycetota bacterium | reverse complement strand
GAGGCCGCCGGCTTGCAAGAGGCAAGCCGGCGGCTTTTTTCATCGGAAAGCCTCCGTTCATCAGCCGGATGGCGCTAGCCACCGGTCCGCGTGGCGCAAACCGGACGCTAGCGGGTGCCGGCCGATTTGAAGAGCTGCCTTAACGAAATCAACGCAAAACCGTTAGGACCGGCACAACCTGCCCGCTTTGACGCGCGGGCGGCTGTGAAGGTTTTCGGGCTGTAGCAGATGTTCGGCGAAGGCCGGTCGTTTTGAGCGGATCGGTTGTGCGGCCGACAGGCACTGCGAACCCGACGCGGCCGCCCGTCCGATACCCGTAGAGCAAGCTGCCAGCTTGCTCTTCTCAGGACTATCTCGGCCGCGACCTCGGCCGTCCCGCACAAGCGAGACGCTTGTGCTACGAACACGCCCCCACGGAAGGAGTGGCTCGTCATGGATCGACGGACCTGGATTCGCTCGCTGCCCGCCTTCGCCCTTCTGCCGGCCGTCTTCGCGCTGGCCGCCGACACCGATCCGGCGGACCGGCCGGCGATTCGCTGGCATTACGACCTCGACTCGGCCCACGACGTCTCGCTCCAGACGGGTAAGCCGCTGCTGGTCGTGTTCTCGGCCGAATGGTGCAACTTCTGCCGCAAGCTGGATCGCGAGACGTTCGCGCATCCGCAGTTGGTGAACTTCGTCAACCACGGCTTCGTGCCGGTCGTTCTCGAATTGGAGCAGCACCGCCAGACGGCCGAGATTCTGGGCGTAAAGTCGGTACCCTCGTCGGTCGTGCTGACGCCGAACGCGGACCTGGTGGGTCGGCTGGTGGGCTATGTCGATGCGTCCCGCTACTACGAGGCGCTGAAAATGTCCCGCAAGCTGCAGACGCGGCTGGAGCAATAGGACTCTCCGCCATTCCGCCCGGCGAGGCTTCTTATTTCACGAGGCCCAGCGCCTGCCGCAGGCCTTCCTCGCAGGTGGGATAGCGCGGCGACCAGCCGAGTTCCCGCCGCAGCTTCGCGTTCGAGCAACGCTTGTTGAGGCCTTCAGTCCGGGCGTCCACTACGGACCCGCCGTCAAACGTCGGCGGAGGCCCGTGGAGCAGCCGGGACAGCAGCTCGTAATACTCGCGGCGGTGAATGGGGCGGTCGTCGCAGGCGAGCCACGTCTCGCCGGACCGCCACTGTCGCTCGCAGGCGATAACGGCTTCGGCCGCGTCGTCCACGTGAATGAGGTTCAGCCACGCCTCGGGGTTGCCGCTGACGACTTCGCCGCTTTGCACCGCTTCGATCCGCCGTAACAGCCGCCCGGGACCGTACAGCCCCGCGAGCCGCACGATGTTCGCCGCCGGCCCCCCGCGCTCGGCTGAAAAGTGCCGCCGGACGACGTGTTCCGCTTCGAGTGCCATCCGGCCGTTCTCCCGCGTGGGGTGGCAGGACGAGGTCTCGTCCACACGGCTGCCGTCCGTCTGTCCATAGACGCTGGTCGTGGAGATGAACAGAAACCGCTGGACTTTCCCCATGAGGGCGTCCAGCGTGCGGGCGAGGCCCTCCACCAGCACTTCCCGCCGCGACTGGTGCGAAGAGCGGTCGAGAGCCACGGCATACAAGACCGAGTCGCTGGGGGGCAGCCCATGCAGCGTCTCCGGCTGTGTGACGTCGCCGCGGACCGGCTCGATGCCGAGGTCCGCGAGTTCCTCCGTACGCGCAGCCGAGCGCGTCAGCGCGCGAACCTTATGGCCGGCCTCGACCCACCGGCTGGCGACACGCCGGCCGAGGTAGCCGCAGCCGATGACGAGTTTCGACATGTCTGGAACCGGGCTTCGCCGCAACCGTTTAGCCGCAATACCGTTCAATTAGTCCGAAGTCGCAGAGCCGGTTGGGGTTGGGTGGCACTGGCAGCTTGCCTGCCAGTGTCGAGTGTTTCTCACGCGAACAGCACGTCACGGAGCTTTCGAACACGTCAGGACGGCTCGCACGGGATGGCGAGCATCCCGTGGCACCCAAAACCACGGCGAGTCCACGAGTTACAGCTAATTGAACGGTGTCGCGGCTAAACGGGTTTTGCAACGTGGTCGAGGAACGTCCGCGCCGTCTTCATCACGTATTGTTCAGCCCCGCCGTAGCCGATGGCGCGGAAACCTTGTTCCAGCGCCCATTTCGCATGTTCGGCGTCGACGGCCGGAAAACCCGCGGCGACGCCTTGCCGCCGACACGCCGCGACCAGGCGTTCCGCCGCGTCGAGGATCCGCGGATCATTACGTTCGCCCGGCACGCCCCACGCCAGGGACAAATCGCCCGTGCCGAGCCACAACACGTCTAGGCCGACGGCGGCGATCTCGTCGAGGTGGTCGAGCGCTTCGGGATCCTCGATCAGCGCCAGCAGCAGGACAGATTCATTGACCGTGCGGAAGTATTCGGCCGTGGGGACACGGCCCCAGCGCATGCCGCGGCCGGGGCCGAAGCCCCGTTTTCCAAGCGGGGGATACAACGCCGCCTGCTTGAGCGCCAGCGCGTCGTCCGGCGTGCGGCAATGGGGCACGAGCACTCCCTGCACGCCCAAGTCGAGGGCATGCATCACCGCCTCGGGATCGTGGGGACGTAAAACGCGAAACACCGGGACCGTATCCCCGGCATGGCAGCCGAGCACCAGCGCCTCGATCGACGCCGCATCAATAGCGCCGTGCTCGCCGTCGATGAGGACGAAATCGAAGCCGGCCAGGCCGAGAATCTCGCACAGCGCCGGCTCCGGCAGCCTCACAGAACTGGAGAAGATCACGCCGCCTTCGCGAAGGACCTCTTTGGCGCGATTGGGCCGGAGCCGCAATTTTTCGTCGCGGGTCATCGTTTCCCTTTGATGGGCGGGGCAAGTGGCTCGTCCGTCGAAAGGATCGTCTCGAGCATCCGCCTCAACTCGGGCAGAAGGTGATCGTCGCCGGGCACGCGGCGGAGGACCGCTCCGGGCGCTGACGCTTCCGGCTCGGTAGCGCGCAAGAGCAGCTCGCATTGTCCGCGCATCCGTTCGATAAAGGCCTTCAATTCGCCGAGCGGCAAATCCCATCGGACCAGTTCCGTGACCGCCGGAGTTCGCGTGCGACGCAGCCGGGCTAGCGTCGTCCCTTGCGTGCGAAACAGTTCACCGTCGACGAACGCCCGCCGCAGCCGCCCGGCGGCATCGAAATGGTAAGCCGGATCGCCTCCGAAATACACCGACAGCCGCCCGTCGGATCGAAAGCCCGCGACCAAGTTCTCCGGCAGGCCCGGCACCCGCAACTCGACGCGGCGAACGAGAGCCACCGCCTCGGCCAGCAGGTCTTCACGATCGGTTTCGGTGCGACTCATGGAAAGGGGAGGGGTCGAAAGGGTCGAAAAGGTCAAAGGTCGAAAGGGCCGGAGGGTCCATCCCGGGTGAGCGGCCCGATGTTGGCAGGATCTCAGGCCATTTCGACCTTCGACCCTTTCGACCTTCGACCCCTCAACCCCTAACCAGCAATGCCTGGTATCCGCCATCCGCCGGGTCACCCGGATTGTGCCGCAGCTCCGATACGAGCGACAGCGGAGCCCCCGTCCGCAGCACGTGCCGCACGAGCTGCTCGTTTTCCTCCGGCTCGATACTGCACGTCGAGTAGACGAGACGGCCGTTCGTCCGCAGCCGTTCGGCGGCCGCACTCAACAGCCGCGTCTGCACGGCGGTCAGCTCGCCCAGGTCGCCGGGCTTCAGCCGCCAGCGCGCTTCCGGCCGGCGGCCCAGGACGCCAGTGTTCGTGCATGGAGCGTCGACCAGGATCGCGTCGAACGGACCCGCCGGCACGTCCGTCGCATCGGCCCGCACGAGCCGGGAGTCGATGATCTCAATTCCCAGCCGCCGCGCGTTCTCCGCGACGAGCCGCAGCCGTTTGGCGTCCACGTCACAGGCCACGATCGAGCCGCGGCCCTGCATGAGTTCGCCGAGGTGCGTGGTCTTGGTACCCGGGGCGGCACAGAGGTCGAGCACGGTCTGTCCCGGTTGCGGCGCCAGCAGCCGCGCCGCATGCATGGCCGATTCATCCTGGACGCTGAACTCGCCGCCCTCGAAACCCGGCAATCGCTCGACCGCTGCCGGTGCAGTCAGCCGGAGGGACTCTTCGACCGTGCCGGCTTCACATCCGACGCCGGCGGCCGTGAGGCTCGCCAGCAGTTCGTCGCGGGTGGTCCGCAGGCGGTTCGCCCGGAGCCAGAGGAGCGGCGGATCGTTGAACCAGAACCCCAGCCGCACAAGCTCTTCCAGCGAATGACGCTTTGTCCACCGGGCGGCGAGCCAGTCGGGAAAGCTCATGGCACGGGCGAACCACGGGCCTGGATCGACCACCGGATCGGCGAACACCGGCTGCTGCAGCTTTCGATAACGCCCGCCGGTCAGTGGAAGCGTATCGGCCGCCGGCCCGTCCGCAAGTCCCTCGCCCAGCACCGTCGGTGTCGCCCGCAATACGGCATTCAGAAAGCTCGTCCACCGCGGCCGGCCACTGCTGCGCCCCAGTTCCACGGTCTCATCGACGGCTGCGTGCTCCGGAACCGACTCCAGAAAGACCTGCTGATACATGCCGAGCTGCAACAGCGTCCACAGCCGGCCTTCCACGGCATGCCGCGGCCGCTTCACGATCGGCTCCAGCAGTGCGTCCAATGTCGCCCGCCGACGAATCGTGCCGTACACGAGTTCGGTAGCCGCGGCTCGTTCTTCGGGAGTTGCGGCGACCGCGGTGGCACGCTCGTTCAAGATGGGAGCGGCGAAGCGGCCCGTGCGCTTGTGCTCATCCAGCACGAGGAACGCCAAATGGCGGGCCCGGCGAAAGGTCTCGGGCGAACTCATGCGCAATCGGCGGCAAGCGCAATCGGTGAATGACGGTAGACCTGCTGATCGTACACGCTTCCGCCCACGCGGCGTAGTGTGATTTCAATCCACACGACCAAATGCGGAAACGGTGCGCCGGCGGTGTGGATTGCAAGACTGAAGATCCACCCTCCCGACTTCCACTCAGGCCCACTGAGCCACCACCTTCTCGATCGTATCGGCCAGACTGTTGTTCCCGCGGTGGCGGAAGCAGTCGCTGAGGGCCAGCCATGCGCGCTGCTTGAACGGCATCGGCAGGGTCCGCGCGGCCCGCTGCAGCGGAACGATCGCCTCCTCGTAACGCTCCTGCTGCCGCAGGGCCTGTCCGCGAAGGTAGTCTGCCACGGGACGCAGTGGGCCGTGGTCGCTGGCTTCGTCGATGTTCCGGAGCGCGGCCTCAGGCATCTGCAGCTCGAGGTAGCCTTCGGCGGCAATGAGCCACCGCACGATTCTTCTCAAACCGGGTGTATCGTTCATCGCTGCCTCTCTCGCGTGGAGCATCGTACTGCAGATTGAAACCCGCACTACCGGGACCGCACGTTCCAGCTCGGGTTTAAGAATGACATCGAAGCCGGCGCCTCCAGGTTGCAGAATTCTCAGACGCTCCGCGTCGAGAGCGCCGGAACCGAACGCAAATGCCGCGCCGCACGTCTGTCCGACGGCGAAATGGTTGCCTCAGGGTGCCGGGGAGTAGGAAGTGACGCCGTGAAATGGCCCTCGAATGACGCTCCGCCGTGCACGCTGGCAGCACAGAAGACAACTCTACGTGATCAGC
>JAHWKJ010000428.1 GCA_019347905.1 Planctomycetota bacterium | reverse complement strand
CGTTGTCGGTGACGCGCGTGCCGTGCAGGCCGAGCTTCTGGAGATCCGTCAGCGGCGCCAGCACTTCCAAATCCTTGTCGGCGATGGGGCGGCCGGTGAGGTTGATTTCGAGGATGCGAAACGAGCCGGACGGGATGCGCTCGCGCTTCTCGACCTTGAGCGAGGAGCTGTCGACCGTCAGCCAGCCGCCGCGATCGATGACGACCTCGGCGGCGGCGCGGCTCTGCTCCGCGGTGGCGTCTCCGCCGCCGCCGCAGCCGCAGGCCACGGCGATCGACACGAGCGACAACAAATGCAGGCTGCGATGCACGCGTGCCTCCGAGGTGGAGGAAGGTTTCCGGCCTCAGCGTAGTGGCCGGCGGCGCGTGGGGCAATCGCCAGGCTACACGCCCGCCCCCGGCGGCGGTACACTGTGGCTCCGCACGAGATGGGAGCGGTGGAGCAATACTCGCAACTACCTGAGAATGGAGCCGAGGAAACCGATGGCGAATACGGCGCTGCTCAAGAGCGAACTTCCGGGCATCCCGGTACGGCGAGGGAAGGTCCGCGACATCTATGACTTCGGCGAAACACTGCTGTTCGTCGCGACCGACCGCATCAGCGCCTTCGATTGGGTGCTGCCCAACGGCATCCCGGATAAAGGCCGCGTGCTGACGCTGCTGAGTACAATGTGGTTCGAGCGGCTGGCCACGCCGGGGCACCTCATCAGCCTCAATCTGGACGACGTCCCGCTACCGGCCGGTGCCGACCGCGATGCGCTCGCCGGCCGCAGCATGGTCGTCCGCAAGGCTGAGGTCGTGCCGATCGAGTGCGTCGTGCGCGGTTACCTGTCCGGTTCCGGCTGGAAGGAGTATCGGCAGAGCGGCTCGGTCTGCGGCGTCGAATTGCCGCAGGGGCTGACAGAAAGCGACCGGCTGCCGGAACCGATTTTCACGCCGGCCACCAAAGTCGACGACGGGCACGACGAGAACATCAGCTTCGAGCGGATGTGCGAACTGGTGGGGCGCGAGAATTCCCAATGGCTGCGGACGATCAGCCTGGAGATTTACGCACGCGGGGCCGCCATCGCACGCGAGAAGGGCATCATCATCGCGGATACCAAGTTCGAGTTCGGCCGCGTCGGAGACAGGGTGCTGTTGATCGACGAGGTGCTGACGCCCGACTCCTCGCGCTTCTGGCCCGCCGACGACTACCGGCCCGGCCGCGGCCAGCCATCCTTCGACAAGCAGTTCGTGCGCGACTGGCTGGAAACGACCGGCTGGGACAAGAACAGCCAGCCGCCCGCGCTGCCGGAAGAGGTGGTCGCCCGCACGCGCGCGAAATACATCGAAGCCTACGAGCGGCTTTCAGGCGAACGGTTCGCGTGGGCGTAGCGGCTTCAATCAGCCGACCGATGGAGCCGTTTCCTGCGGGATCTCCTCGATGCGCACAATATGCGCAAGTGCCACGTCATCGGCGTGCCTGGGAATCCCCTCCACGGAATCCGACCGGGGGGCCGGGACGACGACGCGGCTGACGAGCACCAAGGCCTCGTCGGGGTGGCGGATCTCGTAGATGCGCCCTTCCGTCGTATAGATCCGAAACGGCTCGAACGGCCGTTTCCGGAGAAGGTCCAGTAGATCGAAGGGACTCATCTAACCGCCTCCGCCGCACCAGGGAAAGTCCGCGGAGACATTCTACACGACCGCATTCCCTGATGCAGCGCGATGTGCTCACAAACAGCGCGAGGCTTTAGAACAGCTTGAGCGCGTGCTGCACGATCACGCCGGCGAAGACGACCGAGACCATCGCCATCAGCTTGATGAGGATGTTGAGGCTCGGGCCGCTGGTGTCTTTGAAGGGGTCGCCGACGGTGTCGCCGACCACGGTGGCCTTGTGGGCGTCGGTGCCTTTGCCGCCGTGCGCGCCCGATTCGATGTATTTCTTCGCGTTGTCCCAGGCGCCGCCGGCGTTGGCCATCATCACGGCGACCGCAAAGCCGCTGGTCAGGCCGCCGGCCAGCATGCCCATCACGCCGCCCACGCCCAGCACCAGTCCCACGGCGATCGGCACGATCAGCCCCAGCAGCGACGGCAGGATCATTTCGCGCTGAGCCGCTTTGGTGCTGATGGCCACACACGAGGCGTAATCGGGGTCGGTCGTGCCCTCCATGATCCCCGGCATTTCCCGGAACTGCCGGCGGACTTCTTCTACCATATCGCCTGCCGCACGCCCCACGGCCTTCATCGTGAGCGAGCAGAACACGAACGCCAGCATCACTCCCATGAACAGACCTACCAGCACCGCCGGATTCATGATGCTTACGTTGTAGTAGCGGACGAAATCGGGCATGGTGGCGCTCGCATTGCGGACGCCGTTGCCGTTGTTCTGCAGGGCCACGAGATCGACGCCGGTGAGGGTGTCGCCCGGATTCGCGTCGAGGATCCGGTCGAGATTGGCCGTGGGCTGCCGGGCGGTCGAGGGAAACACCAGCCACGCCTGCGGCCTTTGGACTCCCTGCGGGCGGTACGCCAGCACGCCCTGGTCGACGAGCAGCACGGTGGCGTTCGCTTCTTCGCTGGCCGCGACCTCCGTGGTCGCGACCCAGCGCTCGAAGCCGATTCGCACCTCTTCGACATAGGCCGCCAGCAGGGCCAGCGCGGTGAGCGCCGCCGAGCCGATGGCGAAGCCCTTGCCCGTGGCGGCGGTGGTGTTGCCCAGGCTGTCGAGCGCGTCGGTGCGCTGACGCACCACCGGCTCCTGATGGCTCATCTCGGCGTTGCCGCCGGCATTGTCGGCAATAGGACCATACGCGTCGGTCGCCAGCGTGATGCCCAGCGTCGAGAGCATGCCCACGGCGGCGATCGCGACCCCGTACAGACCCAGCGCGAACAATTGCGGCGTGGCAAAATCGAAACCCGTCGCGAAACCGAAGGACAGGATGATGCCGATGCTGATCGTAAAGATCGGCACCCACACGCTGTACAGTCCCTCGGCGACGCCGGCGATGATGACCGTCGCCGGCCCCGTGACGGCCTGATCGGCGATCCGCTTGGTCGGCATGTACTCCTGGCTGGTCGAATACTCAGTCCACTGCCCGATCACGATGCCGGCCACGAGACCCGCCAGGATGGAGCCGAACAGCCCGAACAGGCTCCAGCCTTGCGGCATGCTCTCGATCGTGCCGGAAGCGTAATCGACGTTTTGAGAGGGCAGCACCAGCACCACGGCCACCAGCACCGCGGCCACCACGGCCACGCCGGCGCTGGAGCCCCAGATGCCGCGCGAGAGCGCCCGCAGCAGGTTCCGCTGCGTCGCGCCTTCCTCGGTGCGGACGAGATAGATGCCGCCGATCGAGAGCACGATGCCCAGCCCGGCCAGCAGCATCGGCAGCAGCAGCATCATGAACTGCATCTGCCCATTGACGCCCGCAAAGGCCGCCACGCCCAGCGCGGCGCTGGCGAGAATCGAGCCGCAGTACGATTCGTACAAGTCGGCCCCCATGCCGGCCACGTCGCCCACGTTGTCGCCCACGTTGTCGGCAATGGTCGCGGGATTGCGCGGGTCGTCCTCAGGAATGCCGGCTTCGACCTTGCCCACGAGATCGGCCCCCACGTCGGCGGCCTTGGTAAAGATGCCGCCGCCGACGCGGGCGAACAGCGCCTGGCTCGAAGCGCCCATGCCGAAGCACAGCATCGTGACGGTGATTTCCTGCAGATCGAGCCGGGCGATGTAATGCAGCACTCCGAACCACAGGCAGATGTCCAACAGGCCCAGGCCGACCACGGTCAGCCCCATGACGGCCCCGCTGCGGAAGGCGACCTGCAGGCCCTCGTTGAGCGAGTTTTTCGCCCCCTGGGTCGTCCGCGAACTGGCCTGCGTGGCCGTCTTCATCCCGAACCAGCCGGCCAGGCCCGAAAAGAACCCGCCGGTGAGAAACGCGAACGGCACCCACTCCGACTGGGCCTGAAAGACAAACGCCACCACCGCGAGCAGCCCGCACGTGACGATGAAGAACATCGCGACGATCTTGTACTGCTGCCGCAGGTACGCATTGGCCCCGGAGCGGACGTGCGAGGCGATGCGGATCATCTCCTCGTCGCCCTCGTGCTGGAGCATCATCCAGTTGTAGAACGACCAGGCGAAGAACAGGGCCAGCAGCGAGGCAATCAGCGAGAGCAGCCAACCGATAAAGACCGGCGCGTCGCCACTGTGCCACTCCTCTGCGGTACCATCGGTTTGCTCCGCGACGTCGGCCGTCGCGTCGGTGCTGCCCGCCGGCGCGTCGTCCGGCTGGGCGAACGCCGACGCACCCTGTGCCAGACACATCGCCAGCACCAAGCCGGCGGCGACAAACTTCCGAAACGATCCGCGAACCGACCCGTTGAATACTTTCATCCCCTCGATTCCGTCTCCAGGATCCACGCGCCACGTGCACGACGAAACACCGGCGGTCGTGGAGTTCGACCGCCGATCCAGAGTGCTTCCGGCCAGGCCGGCGCCTTTTCGAGCGCAGTCACGCGTGCAGTGCCGACGAAGCCACAGAGGGCTCACGGCGGCAGGGCCGGCCACGAAGCGCTGCCGCGGCCGCCCGAGCGCCGAAAGCCACAGGGAAGCCGGTAAAACAAGTCCCGGCCGCCGATGAACGCGGCGAGTGTAGCGGCGGCCGGAATTGTTTGTCAACGAACGGCCACGCCGGCTTTTTTAGCGATTTTTGCGGAGCGGGGAACCGCCCGATGCACCATCGTCGCGTGGAGCACTACATTCGTGGACAGCACTAGGGATCGATCACCGTGGGCTGGCATCGGCTGAGGTAGTGGAGGCCGGAGACGCAACCGTGAAACGTAAACCGGCCGCCATCCTATTTATGTCGGTCGTCGTTTTGGCCGGTGCGGCGACGGTCGGCATCCTGGTGCGGCGACACCTCGCAGCGCCCTCCCGCGAAGAATTGAACTCGCCGGCGTGGTGGCTGAGCGAGGCCTTCGAGGCCGCCTCGGCGGTGAATGATCGGGAGGTTCGTGGCGACCTTTACGTCTGGATACTGCAGCAACAGGCCGATGCACGTGATCAATCGGGCGCGGCGCGCACCCTCGCAGCACTTCGGGAGGGCCGCTCCGCGGAAGCCGATTTTGAGACGCTGCTCCGTGTTTCGGAACACTATGCCCGCGCAGGATGGTGGGACGCAGCGGAGGCGTTGCTGCGCGAGGCGCAGACGCTTTCGAGATCGATCGCCGGCGAGGATGCCCTCGCGCGCTCCCGAGGGCTGGATATGGCATATCAGCAAGTCGTGTCTGAGCAGATCGAGGGCAAGGCCCTGGCCCTGCCGGTGCGGCCGACGGTCCTGGTGATCGAGTCGCTCGACCCCCTGACCACCGCCGCGCGCTGGATCGGCGAGCTGCAGGCCAGCGCCGCGGGGACCAGCCTGTTCGGCGACCCGGAGGAGGTCGGCGGCCCCGGCAACGTCGGCGCCCGCGTCACCTGGGACGGCATTCGGATCGGCGATCCCGACGCCCTGATCCTGGCCCTCTGCGGCCACGACCTGGCCTCCGCCCGCGAGGCGGCCGAGGCGCTGATGGACAAGCGCGGCCGGGTCGGCGGGGTGAAGTACCGGGTCGCCGCCGTCGCCGATCCGAAGCTGTTCCACCG
>JAHWKJ010000427.1 GCA_019347905.1 Planctomycetota bacterium | reverse complement strand
GTGGCACCCACAACTCCTGTCGCCTCGACGACTTAAAGCTAATTGAACGGTATTGCGGCTAAACGGCTCAATCGCCGCGATCTTTGATCTTCGCCCAGGAGTCCCGCAACGTCACCGTGCGGTTGAAGACGGGCCGGCCGGGCGTCGAGTGTTTAGCATCGACGCAGAAATAGCCGAGACGCTCGAACTGGAACCGCGACCCGGCCGCGGCGTCCGTCAGCGAGGGTTCGAGCTTCGCGTCTTCGACGACCTCCAGCGAATTCGGGTTGAGCGATGCTTTCCAGTCTTCGCCCTCTTCGACGTCGGCGGCATCCTCTTTCGTGATCAGCACGTCGTACAGACGCACCTGCGCATGAAGCGCGTGTGGGGCCGAGACCCAGTGCAGCGTGGCCTTCACCTTGCGGCCGTCGGGAGCATCGCCGCCGCGCGTGGCGGGGTCGTAGGTGCAGCGCAGTTCGACCACGTTTCCGGCGTCGTCCTTCACCACGCGGGTGCAGGTGATGAAGTAGGCGTAGCGCAGCCGCACCTCGCGGCCGGGCGAGAGGCGGAAGAACTTCTTCGGCGGGTCTTCCAGGAAGTCTTCGCGCTCGATGTACAACTCCCGCGAGAACGGCACGCGCCGGGTGCCGGCCGATGGATCTTCGGGGTTGTTAATCGCCTCCAGTTCCTCGCTCTGCCCTTCCGGATAGTTCTCGATCACGAGCTTCAGCGGCCGCAGCACGGCCATTGCGCGCGGGGCGGTCTTGTTGAGGTGCTCGCGGAGGGCGCTTTCCAGGACGCCCAGGCCGGTGAGGCTGTTGTATTTGGTCACACCGATTTCCGCGCAGAAGTTGCGCAGGGCCTCGGGCGTATAGCCCCGGCGGCGCAGGCCGGAGATCGTGGGCATCCGCGGATCGTCCCAGCCGTCCACGTGGCCCTCGCGCACCAGTTCCAGCAGCTTGCGCTTGCTGGTGAGCATGTGCGAGACGGCGAGGCGCGCGAACTCGATCTGCTGCGGATGATGGATGCCCAGCCGATCGAGAAACCAGTCGTACAGCGGCCGGTTGTTCTCGAACTCCAGCGTGCAGATCGAATGCGTGATGCCTTCCAGCGAGTCGCTTTGCCCGTGGGTCCAGTCGTAGGTGGGATAGATGCACCACGCGTTGCCCTGCCGGTAATGAGGCACGTGGCGGATGCGGTACATGATCGGGTCCCGCATGATCAGGTGCTTCGACCCCATGTCGATCTTCGCCCGCAGCACGTGCGCCCCGTCGGGAAACTCGCCGCCCCGCATGCGGCGGAATAAATCAAGGTTCTCCGCCACGGAACGGTCGCGGTACGGACTGTCGACGCCCGGCTCGGTGAGCGTCCCGCGGCCGCGGCGAATTTCTTCGAGCGACTGGCTGTCGACGTAGGTGTGGCCCTCTTCGATCAGCCGCTCGGCCCACTGGTAAAGCTGCTCGAAGTAGTCGGACGCGTAGAGTTCGGCGTCCCACTCGAAACCCAGCCAGCGGATGTCCCGTTTGAACGCTTCTACGTATTCGAGGTCCTCCTTCTCGGGGTTGGAGTCGTCGAACCGCAGGTTGCATTTGCCGCCGAACTCGCGGGCGATGCCGAAGTTGAGGCAGATGCTCTTGGCGTGGCCGATGTGCGGATAGCCGTTGGGCTCGGGCGGGAAGCGCGTCTGCACGCGCCCGCCCCATTTCCCGGTGCGCAAGTCTTCGGCGACGATCTCGCGGATAAAGTCGGCGGGCTTCGAGTCGGCGGCGGCGGTCATCCCTGGAGCTTCTCCCGTTCTTCCTTCAGCGCTTCGAGCTGCGCCGTGTCTGGATCATACCATCAGCTTGTGGCGCGGCGAATGCCGTCGGACGGCAGCCAATTCTAAGAACGTCGTGTCACTTCTTGCCAAGCGCGCGCTGCTGCGCGAAGAACTCCCGCAGCAGCGCCCGGCACTCGTCCTCGAGCACGCCGCCCACGACGACGGACCGATGATTCAGCCGCGCATCATCTGTGATGCGGTACAGCGTGTGGCACGCGCCCGCCTTGGGATCGGCCGTGCCGTAGATGACCGTCGGCAGGCGCGCCTGCACGACGGCCCCAGCGCACATGGGGCACGGTTCCAGCGTCACGTACAACGTGCAGTCGACGAGCCGCCACGAGCCCAGCGAGCCGGCCGCCTGCGTCAGCGCAATGATCTCCGCATGAGCGGTGGGATCGCACAACGTCTCGCGCTGGTTGTACGCTTCGGCGACCAGCCGCTCCCCGTGCACGATCACCGCCCCCACCGGCACTTCGCCCGCCTCGAAGGCCTGCCGCGCCTGGTCGAGCGCGAGCCGCATCCAACGCTCGTGCGGCTGCAGAGGGTTGTCAAGATGCTCGATCACGGTTGCGCCTGCCGCCCCTTGAGATCAATTCGCAACGGGCAGAAACAGGTCTCCGACGCGACAGGTGAAACCCGGAATCACGTCCTCGCCGGACAATTCGTCGTCTTCGTGCAGTCGTGACGTGCTGCCGTCGGGCCGGTAGACCGTGACGGTGCGCATCTCGGGGTTGATGACCCACACCAGCCGCACACCCGCCCGCAGATAGTCCTCGACCTTGTCCTCGACGTCGTAATAGCGGTCTTTGGGCGAGACGGATTCGGCCGCGAGATCGGGGGCAATCTCTTCGTAGCCGGGGGCCGGGCGTCCGTGTGGCAGCCGTCCTCTGGCGACGAATGACACATCGGGCTTGCGGACTTTGTTCGGGTCGTCGGGAAAGCAGCGATAGCCCGTGTCGGCCGGCCAGACCCAGCCGAGGTTCTGCCCGTCCACATACCCGCCTAATCGCAGGAACAGCCGCCCGCTGGTCCAGCCCGATTCCGATCCCATGTGTCGCTCCACAATCCGGCCGTCGACGAGTTCGAACCGCTCCTCGTCAGCGAGCGACTGCAGTTCATCGGTGGTGAATGCCGCGCCGGATATTGCCGTGCTCATGGCCGATTGACCCTTGCGATTCTGACGGCGGAGTCAAGTTGTGCCGTCCAATGCAGTCTAGACGAATGATCCGGCGGATCCAGCGTCATTTCGGCGTCGCCGGCAGCGCATCGCCCACCACCGACTCTTCCAGCTTGCCGTGGTCGCTCTCCACGTCGGTCAGCACGTTGCCGTCGAACACGACGCGGCGGCTCGGTTCGCCCCGCAGTTCGACCGCCTTCGGCCGCACACTGGCAAAGATGTTGCCGCTGACGGCAACGTCGCTCGTCGCTTCCAGCACCAGTCCCGCGGCTGCCAGGTCGTCGGTGCCGCGGCGCAGCCGGCCTTCGCCGATGTAGCTGTTGGCGAAGTTGTTGCCCGTCACGGCGATGCGGGCGCTCTGTGGGCCAATGCGGACCGCGTCGGTCTTGAGGATGGTGAAGGTGTTGGCGCTCACCGTCGAGCCGTGCGCGTCGCGTAAGTCGATGCCGCCGCCGTTGTGGGCGATGACATTGGCGCTCAGCGTGATGCCGTAACAGTCGCGGTCGAGGATGATCGCCGTCCCCTGGCACTCCTCGATCATATTACCCGAGACGACGGAGCCGTAGGTGTTCTCGATGACGACGCCGTGGCCGAGATGGTCGTCGAGGCAGTTGCCCGTCAGGCACAGGTTGAAGCCGTCGAAGCAGTGCAGGGCGTCCTGGTTCTCCTCGAACTGGTTCGACGAGACGACGATGTCGTGGCAGCCCAGGAGATTGAGTCCGGTACCCTTGTTGTACGTGATCAGCGAGTTGGAGACGCGAGGGTCTTCGTAGCAGTTGTCCAGGCGAAGCCCATCGCCGCCGTGCTCGCTGACGGTGACCCCGTGGATGAAGATCTCCTCGATGAGGATCGCCTCGATCCCGTGACCGCTTTTCTCGTTGCCGGTGAGGCGGAAGTCGGCAAGCTGCACGCGCCACAGCCGGTCGGTGCGGTTCACCTTCCTGCCGTCGGGATGCTGCACGAGGAGCGCCGGCTTGCCGTCCTGGTTCACGTTCCGGATGTGCGTGGCCGGTCCCGCGCCGACCAGCAGCGTCTCGCCCCGCGACAGGACGAGCGGCTGGTCGATGTCGAAGGTGCCCGGCGGCAACTGCACGACGCCGCCTTGCGCCGGCAGCGCATCGAGCGCCGCCTGCAGGCTGGCAAAGCGGCTCGCATCGATGACGGCCCGGCTGCCGGGGAGCCGCTCGGGTTTCGTTTCGGAGTCTCCGGCAACGGGTCCACGCAGAAAGAGCAGCGCCGTCGCCGCGATCGCCGCCACCGTCACCCAGATGCGCCTCATGATCGACTCCCAATGATGATTGTGTTCGCTGGTTGGCCCCAGTATTCTCGGTGCCTGACTAGTGCACCACAGAGGACGCTGCGATGCAAACCACCAACGGCACGCTCAACCGGAAACTGCGGATGGCCCTCGTCGGCGGCGGCCAGGGGGCGTTCATCGGACGCGTGCACGCAACGGCCGCCATCCTCGACAACCGAGCCGAACTCGTCGCTGGCGCTCTCTCGTCCGATCCGCAGAAGGCCCGCGAGTCCGCCCCGTCCTACGACATCAAGCCCGACCGCGCCTACGGCTCGCACCAGGAGTTGATCGAGCGCGAATCGGCCCGCCCGGCCGGCGAGCGCGTCGACTTCATCAGCATCGCCACGCCCAACCACACGCACTTCCCCATCGCCAAAGCCTGTCTGGAAGCGGGCTTCAACGTGATTTGCGACAAGCCCATGACGTTCGACCTCGCGCAGGCCGAAGAGCTGGCCCGGCTCGTCGAAAAGTCGGGGGCGGTGTTCGCGCTCACGCACAATTACACCGGGTACCCGCTCGTGCGGCACGCGCGACAGATGGTGGCAGACGGCGAGCTGGGGCAGATCCAGGCTATCCGCTCGAATTACATCCAGGGTTGGCTCCGCAGCCGCCTCGAGAAGGACGACCAGAAGCAGGCCGCCTGGCGGACCGATCCCGCCCGCTCGGGCGCAGCGGGGGCTTTCGGCGACATCGGCACGCACGCCTTCAACCTCGCCCGCTACATCACGGGGCTCTTGCCCGACGAGATCTCGGCCCACCTGAAAGTCTTCGAGAAGGGCCGCCCGCTCGACGACTACGGCCACGCCGTCATCCGCTTCGAGAACGGCGCGCTGGGCACCGTCACCGCCAGCCAGATCTCACATGGACGCGAGAACGACCTGTTCATCGAGATCGACGGCACGAAGGGCGCCCTCTTCTGGCGGCAGGAAGAGCCCAACAAGATGCTCGTCCGCCGCAACGGCCAGCCGCACGCGATCTACACCCGCGACCCCAATGCCTCGTATCTCAATGAATCGGGGAAGGCGGCGTGCCGTCTGCCCTCGGGCCATCCGGAAGCGTTCTTCGAAGCGTTCGCGAATGTCTACCGTGCGGCATTCGACGCCATCGTCCAGCGGACGGCGGGGGAATCTTTCGAGACGAAGGACACCATCTACCCGAATGTCTACGACGGCGTGGACGGCATGTACTTCATCCAGCAATCGGTGGCCAGCAGCCAGCAGAACGGCGCCTGGCTCCCCCTGCGCCACAAACTGGCCCGCCGCTGAGGCCGTTCCAGCATCGCTTGTTGAAGTTCCGCGATGGCCGCAGCTTCAAGTTCGGGCGAACTCCGCCTGACGATTGTCGAACAGGATG
>JAHWKJ010000426.1 GCA_019347905.1 Planctomycetota bacterium | reverse complement strand
CGACGATGTCATCGATACGGTCGGCGGGGCAGGTGAAACGTGATGAGCCGCTCATGGTGGTCTCCAGGTGTGGGTGGCATTGTTTAGCCGCGACTCGCCAGAGGAGCGCTCTGCCGGTGAGCACGGTCCGCGTCCGCGCTCCTCTCGCGAGTCGCGGCTAAACGCGTTCTCGAACCGCGTCGGCGTGCAGACGGATGCGTTCGATGGCGGCGGCGATTCTGTCGATGCGGCTTTCTTCTTCGAGCAGCACAGGATGGTGCAGTGTGACAACGCGTCGTTCGGCGTCGGCCGCATGAAGAAGCTCACCACACGCTCGAAACCGGCTCCGAGCGTGCTGGCGGTGAAGCGCATGGAATCCAGCTCCGGCGGCGATGCCGTCGGCCTTGAGCGCCTCGACGAACGCATCTCGCGACAGGCCGCCGAACGCGTCCACCGAATACTGCAAACCCGCTTTGTAATACCCGGGGCGGCAATTCGCGAGCCGATTCTGAAACAAGCTCACGCCGCCTGTCGCAGCCAACAACGCCCGCAGCCGTTCGACCCGCTGCGCGCGCAGGGCATTCCGCTCCGCCAGCCGCTCGACCTGGGGGCGCAGTGCCGCCGCCTGCAATTCCGACAACGGCGACAGCTCGTTCCCCCGCTGCGTGAACAGCCGCACGCGCTGCACGATGACTGCCTCGTTCGTGAACAGCGCGCCGCCGCGGCCCGCGCATAAGAGCTTGCTGCCACCAAAGCTGACCACGCCCACGTCGCCCCACGTGCCCGCGGGCCGGCCGCAGATTGTGGCGCCGGGCATTTGAGCGGCATCCTCGACGACGGCGATGCTACGCGCGCGGGCCCATTCAACGACCCGCGGCACATCGACCGCTCCGCCGTGCAGATGCGAAACGATGATCGCCCGCGTGCGTTCCGTGGAGGCGGCATCGAGCTGGGCCGGATCGAGATTCCAGTTGTCGGGCGAGACATCGACAAGCACGGGCACGGCACCCAACGCCAGCACGTCCTGAAAGTTGCCTTTGAAGTCGTAGGCCGCGAGGATGACTTCGTCGCCGGGGCCGACTTTCACCCCCCGCAGCGCCAGCTCGACGGCGGCCGTCCCGCTGGCGCAGAGGATGACGTGCTCGCAGCCGAATTCGCTCGCCAGCCGCTCGCGCAGCCGCTCGGTGTGCGATCCGTGATAGCGGCCCCATGAGCCGTCGGCCAGCGCAGCCTCGACCGCCGCGCGGATCGCCGGGTCGCCAGGCGGCCACGGCGGCGGCCCTTCCGGGAACGCGGGCTGGCCCCCGAGCACGGCGGGAAGCGTTGGATTCATACGCAGAGCGTAGCAGGTCGGCGAGCCGGCGCTCTACGTTGCCCCGCTGTCCGTTTAGCCGCGACTCGCCAGAGCAGCGCGTCTTATGGAGACGGCGAGCCGCTCACAACGCGATACAGTTCCCAGGCCGGGACATATTCCCGATCCTCGTGCCGGACGACCCGCGGCTGCCATCGCTTCAACTCCGACTGCAGGTGCGCCGGCAGCGCGTCCACAGGTGTCATCTCGTGAGCGATCGGCTGCAGGATGTTCGCCTCTACGAGGCGCTCGAACGTCTGTGGCTTGACGAAATCGGTCATGCCATACGTCGCCCGGTAGCGCAGCACTTCCCGCCAGTTGACGGCCACGTGTGTGATGCCGTGGCGCTTCAGCGTGTTGAGGATCTGCGAGCGGTCTGCCAGTTCCAGCCGCCGGTTGTGCGTCTGCGAGCGGCGGCCGAACCAGTCGGCAAACACGGAGCGGTCGAAGACGGTGTTATAGACGTGGGGGAATCGCGCGTCGAACACCTGTGCCTCGCCCACCAGCAGGATGCGGGTCTCGGGCGGCAATTGCCCCGCATCTGTGAATTGGTTGAGCTGCCGAACCAGCGGTGCGAAGGCTTCCGCCGCCGCCCGGGCCTCGTCCGAATCGGCCAGCCACGCATTGTTGCTGGCCAGCGGCGTGCTGACGAACGCCAGATTGAACAGTATGCCGGCGAGGAGCACGGTGCCGCGGAACAGGCGCCAGACGAGACTGCGGCTCCACTCGGCCCCGGCCCCGGCGAGCAGGCACGCCACGGGCAGCAGCGGCACCCAGAAGCGGTCGATGCGGTGCGTCAGCAGCCACCAGGCGGCGAACAGCCATGCGACGTACGCCCACAGGAGCGCCGCCCGCCCCAAAATCCGACCGCGGCACCACAGGAGCGCGAGTGGAGCAAAGACGAAGACGAGCGCGCTGTGCCAGTCGTTGTTGCCCGCGACATCCGCGACATTGCTCACGAATTCTTTGGACGTGAATCGTTCCGGCCCGAGACTATGGCCGGCGCGAAAGCGGCGGTCGAGTTGCGCGTCCCAATCGCGTCCGCCGAACACGCCATACAACAGCGGGTACACCGGATTCCCCGTCTGAACCGTGTTCTTGAGCAGCCACGGACCCGCGGCGATCAGCACGCCGGCGGTATACAGGAACACGCTTCGTATCAGGCTCTGTCTCAAACCTGGTGTCGGCAAGCTGCTGCGTTTCTGGCTTTGTGGCGATTCGTCACAAGCTGGCAGCTTGTGACTACGTTTTGGTTCTGATCCACCACTTCGTCCGAACAGCGGCGCGAGAGCGCACGCAGCTCCGATCGGCACCACAACCTGCACCACCCCCGGATACTTGCAAGCGAAGGCGCTCCCGGCCATCACGCCCGCGAGCAGATACAATCTGCCGGCGCCGCGTCGGGCGGAGGCAGCCGCGGCCTCGATTCCGCCGGCTCGCAGGCGGTCGATCGCCATCCCCGCCGCGAGCACGCTGGCGAGCAGGTAGAACGACAAGCCGCCCTCGGCATAAGCAATCGTCGCGATGCGGTACGTCCAGGGCGTGCTCAGATAGATGACTGCCGCCAGCCAGCCGGCCGCCGACGAGAACCAGCGGCGGCCTGCGGCGTAGAGGCCCAGCGCCGTCAGCGGGACGAAGGCCATCAGCACTGTCTGGCCCACGATTGCGCCCTCGTACCAGCCGCCGCGCACGACCATCCCCAGCAGCGTCAGCATCTCGGTGAAGAACGGAAAACTCGTATAGACGTTGTGTGGAAGGAACGAAATGCGGCCGGCCTGGAAGAACTCCTTCGGCCCCTGGAGGTGATAGGCGCGGGCATCGAAATCTGTCGGCGGCAACATCGCCCCCAACAGCATTGCAGCCAGAAACGGCGCAAGCAGCAGGAAGCACGCGATGCGAAAGCCCCGCGAGGGTGCGGCCGCGTCGAATTGTACCGCGGCCGCGTCGTGATGCCCGCGCTCACGCACACGCAGCGCAATCTCAACGAGAAGTAACGCTCCCATCGCGGCCAGCAGCACGCTGCGACTCAGCCACCCCGCAAGTCCCGCGGCCAGTGTCAAAAGCGACAGCCCACACAGGCCGATCGCAAATGAAAAGACTGTCCGCTCCACGCCGACCATCAGCGTCCGCAGACCCAAAGCCCGGAGCACGAGTTGCCCCAGCCCCCATGCGGCCCCCAGGATCACGCCGGCGCACGGCAGCACCCACCGCAGCCGCTCGATGGCGTTCGACCAACTCCCTTCGTCCTCCCGTTCGCCGGGCACCGCCAGGTCGAGCAGCAGTTCCGGCGTCAGCGCCCACACGTCCGCCCGGTCGAGCGGCGGATTGTTCGGCAGGCCGAGGCTGTAAAACCACGCCGAGAAGCCGGCCACCCACGCGATGGCCAATGCCAGCAACAGCCCGTGACGAACGCTGGTGCGTCCCGACGCAGCGCCGGACATCGCAGGGCCGTGCTGTGGACCGGAAGGTGGTTTCACGCCGTCTCGCTGTTCACCGTCAGCCGCCGCTCTGCGAGCGCTTGCAGGGCCTGTTGGCAGAGATCGGAGTCGCGCTCGCCGAGTTCCTCGGCAATCGCGTGCTCTGCATCGTCGCTGATGGCGCAGATCGTCTCCAAGGCCTGATCGAGCAGCGCATACTGGCATTCGACCAGACCCGTCCGCAACAGTCGCACCACGAGCGGCGCCGCCGCCTCCGCCGACCGGCCGAACCGCGCCAGCGCCCACGCCGCCGCGTTAGCGACCGCGGGCTGCCGGTCGCGCAGCGTATCCGTCAGTGCCTCGATCGCGTCTTGTGCGCCGGTATCGATGTGGCCGAGGGCGAATGCGGCCGCCATTCGCACGCGGGCGTGGCTATCGTCGAGCGCCTTTACCAGCATCGGCACCGCGGTCCGGGCGGCTGTTCCCAACGCGTCCAGCGTGCCGGCCGCCTCGCTGCGGACGATTGGATTGGCGTGCCTGAGCGCCGCGGCGGCGCGCTCTACGGCGTCCGTCAGTTCTTTGCCATTGAGCCGCCGGTCGCGCAACTCCCACAGGCCCGCGACGCGTGCACCGTCGCTGCCGCCCGTAACGTCGTCGAATACGGCCGTCGTCGTGCGGTGTGCGTAGCGGGGTCCGCCCTCGTCCGGATGAAACCGCGAGTCGCCGGTCTTGAGCAGATATTTCAGTCCCGCCGTCAGCGAGGCCTGCGCATCGAGCCGCAGGAATCGCGCCCACTCGGGTTTGTCTTCCCCGCGGAACCACGCAAACAGCGCGAGCGCATATCCGTGGTGCCGCGCCGTCAGATAGCCGTGACGGCTGAGGACCCACGAGTAGCGCAGCGGATCGGGGGAGTGCCCCTCGCGCATCACGCTGTTGGCGCGAAAGACGCCCAGCCCGAGGAAGACCGGCAGCAAATCCGCCACCTGCTCGTGATCTTCCTCCTCACCCGTCAACCTTCCGCCGCCGATCAGCAGGTGATGGGCCAATTCGTGGATCAGCGTCGAAATCAGCCCTTCCGGCCACGCCAGCAGCGAGCGAGCGAGATGAATGATGGCCCGTCCATCATGAAGCTGATAGATGCCGGACCAGCCTTCGGTCCGAATGACGGTGCCCTCGAGCCGCTCATGGAAGCTGCCAAACGTCTCGTCGTCCACCAGGGACAGGTCGATCTCCGCGGGGTCGATATCGAGAAAGCGACAGAGCCGGTCGTGAAGTTGCCGCAGGCCGGCTTCGCCGCCCGCCGCGGGCGGGGCTGACAAATCGTGTGTGGGAAGCACAACCGTGGCGGCACGCATCCGCTCCAGGCCGAACTGTTCGGCCAGCCAGCTCATGCGCAGCTCGATCCACGTCTTTTCCTGCGCATCGACGGGACAGCGCGGACGAAACCACCCGAGCACGGCGAACTCCCCACCTTTCGACGCGAATGAGCTTCGTTTAGCCGCGTCCGCACGGGAACGCGCGTCCCGCTGGGACGCGGCTAAACGACCGATCCACGTGGAGCTTCCATCTTCGCAGGTGGCGCGGCCGGGGAGAACCCTCGCCGCCGAGTCGTTGCATGGTGCGTGCGGCCCATTAGAATGGACGCGTCGGCGGCGGCCGCGTGCTGCCGGCCTCCGTTCCCGTCCGTACAGAGATCATCCCGATGAACGACGTCACCACCGTTATCCTGATTGTCGCCGGCCTCATTGTGGGGCTGATCCTGCTGGCGTTTCTGTTTCTGGGCGGGCGGTACTTCAAGCTGTGGCTGCGGGCGTTCTTTACGCGGGCCCGCGTGGGGATCGTCAACCTGGTGATGATGTCGCTGCGGAAGGTCAATCCCGTG